>NZ_JBXWSM010000040.1:0-38437 GCF_059613405.1 Ruegeria sp. BHSA118 | reverse complement strand
TGCAGATCGTTGTTTGCTTCCTCAAGCGCTGCCTCGATGTCTGGGTCGGTGCCACCAGCGTCTTCCAGCGCCTCTTCAAGTTCGGTCACACGATCCTGCTTTTCCTGAACATCAGTTTGTGCCGCTTCAAGATCCTGTTCGATTTCAGAAACAGAACGATCTGGCGGCGTCATCCCGTCCAGAAGATCCTGCTGCTCCTCCAGCGCCGCCCGCAGATCATCGCCAGCCAATACCGTTTCACGATAAGTAGCAATTCGGCCGACTCGTGAGTTGGGTGCGGCGTTCAGTAGGGCTGTCTCACTCGCATTTGCTGCGTTCAACGCGCCCAACTCAGACGGATGAGCCCCAAGTAACGAAGCCATTTTGTGTCCTGTCGGACGCTTTTCCGGGCGCACTGAACTGGTGACCCTAGGCGATGACTTGATTGTTCGCGCGGTTATCGTTGCTTTGGATTTCGGTTTGTTGGCCTTGGACTTCCTGCCACCAAATATCTCTTTCAAAGATAATTTTTTCCCTTTTGAAGATTGGGATCGCGATCCTGAGATACCAGTTGCTTTGTTACCTGTCTTGCCAGTTGCAGACTTTCCTGCATTTTTGGATGCGCCCTTTCCTAAACCTTTGTCTTTACTGTTTCCGGCTCCGTCATTTCCGCTACCATGGCCATTTCCGTTTCCACCGCCATTACCGCCGGAGTTTCCTCCGCCATGACCGCCACCGTTGCCACCCGAGTTTCCTCCACCGTTACCGCCACCGTTGCCGC
Organism: Ruegeria sp. BHSA118; assembly: GCF_059613405.1. Classification (NCBI taxonomy): domain Bacteria; kingdom Pseudomonadati; phylum Pseudomonadota; class Alphaproteobacteria; order Rhodobacterales; family Roseobacteraceae; genus Ruegeria; species Ruegeria sp. BHSA118. Next base: position 37,677 of record NZ_JBXWSM010000040.1, on the reverse strand, counting down.
CACCGTTTCCTCCACCATTGCCGCCGCCTTTTCCGTTGCCGCCTTTTGCGTAGGCAGAATCAGGAAAGGCGACCGCCCCAACGAGCGCGGCGGAACTCATCAGGGCGATGGCAACCGCTGAGGTTTTCAACAATCCGGTCACTGTGTTTTTCATGGCGTTTCTCGTTGTTCAATTTTGAGTTTCTGTCGTCAGCGCTATTATAAATTTGACTCCGACAGGCAGTATGCCCTTGCCGGGTTCTTGTCCTAGTTTTTGTCATCTAACCCCATCGATGTTGAACCCACGGGAAACTGGTCGTTCATCAACGGTTCATGTAACCTTCGTTAGGCTGGTCGGGCGTCAGCGCCGTAAAAAGTACCGAAGATGAAAAAGCTTTTGATCCTTGCCTGCCTTTTCGCGGTTCTCCAGCCCGGGGAAAGCGATGCGGCTGCCCGCGAACTGAAGCAGGCGGAGTTACGCAAGGCGACAAGTTCGGGACAAGCCATTCGGCTTAAGAAAGTTATCAAGGGTGTAGAGCGGGTTTTTGGCGGCACCCCAGTTAATGCGCGTGCCTTTCAGACAGATGAAGTCTATTATCGAATTCTGGTCAAAAAGCCGAATGGAAAGATAATCAGCGTTATCGTCAATGCAAAAACAGGTGTTGTTGTACCCAATCGGTCAAGTGTTGGGCGGCAGGTAACTGAAGCTGCTAAGACAACGCCAGGCAATTCTGCTGCTGCATCGCAAGGGAAGTCGGCGAACAATGGCATCAATGGAAACCGTGGCGGCAACGGTAATAGCGGTGGTAACGGTGGAGGAAACTCCGGCGGTAACGGCGGGGGAAACAGTGGCGGCAACGGTGGTGGAAATTCCGGCGGCAATGGCGGGGGAAACAGCGGCGGCAACGGTGGTGGAAATTCCGGCGGCAATGGCGGGGGAAACAGCGGCGGCAACGGTGGCGGAAATTCCGGCGGCAATGGCGGGGGAAACAGCGGCGGCAACGGTGGCGGAAACTCCGGCGGTAATGGCGGGGGAAACAGCGGCGGAAAAAGATGATGTTTAAACTTCGAGACACGCGCATATAGTGCTGGTGTATGAGAGTTTTGCTTGCAGAAGATGAACCGCACCTCTGCGATCAGATCAAAAAGCTGTTGAATGCCGAAGGTCGCGTGGTGGATGTGGTAAACAACGGTCTCGACGCGTTACATCTGGGCGCGACCGAACCGTACGACGTGATCATTCTGGATATCGGCCTTCCGGAACGGGACGGTATCTCGGTGCTGCGCGAGTGGCGTGGTTCGGGCGTGAAAACCCCGGTTCTGATCCTGACCGCCCGCGATGGCTGGAGTGAGCGTGTCGATGGGCTTGATGCCGGTGCGGACGACTACATGACCAAACCGTTCCACATGCCAGAGCTGGCGGCCCGGGTCCGCGCCATTTTGCGGCGGCAAAGTGGTCAGTTGAACCCGGTGATCGAGATGGGTAACGTCGTTCTGGACACGCGCAACGGGCGAGTGACGGTTGATGGCGTTCCGATCGATCTAACGGCTCAGGAAATCGCTGTGTTTACCTATCTGGCCCACAATGCCGGGCGCATGATTTCAAGAACCGAGCTTTCAGAACATATCTATGAATACGACGGCGACAGGGATTCCAACACCATTGCAGTCTTCATAACCCGTCTGCGCAAAAAACTTGGCTCCGACTTGATTACAACGGTACGGGGCCGCGGATATATGATTGACTCTGCCTGATGTTGTCACTGCGTCAACGGGCATTGTTAGGTGGCTTTGCTTCCGGAGCCGTGTCTGTTGGATTAGGTACACTTGCCGTCTTTTCTTACATCAACAACCGCGTATCAGATCGCTTCGACACTGCTTTGTTGGACCGCCACACACAGCTTGTAGTGGGATTGAGCGTCACCACCCAAAGCCCCGATTCACTCCGGGATCTGATGTTCGATCCGGCTTACAGTTCTCCATACTCTGGTAGATACTGGCAAGTTAGCAACGACGAAGGAGATATTTTTACGTCTGCGTCACTGTTTGACGAAGTTATCGCCGAACCTTCCGGCAACCCAGATACACCAACGCTGTGGACTACGAATGGCCCCGAAGGTGAGGTCCTGCGCAGTGCCTTTCAAAAAATCACGTACGAAGACGGCTCTGTCTGGGGCGTAAGTGTCGCCGAAAGTCGGGTTCAACTTGCAGCCGAACGCCGTGCCGCACAACAAAGCCTATTGCCCGTATTTGCCCTTGTCGGTCTGATAGGGGTGGCCGGATCTCTTCTATTGATGACAATCATACTTAGACCTTTAAGAAGATTGCGTTCCGATGTCGCGCATCGCTGGGATCAGGATGAAGATCTCAGACCAGCTGATTATCCGGAAGAGGTCGCGCCACTGGTTGAAGACCTGAACAAACTTCTGCGTCGGAATCGTGAGATCGTATCAGGATCTCGCCGTCAGGCAGCCGACCTGGCCCACGCTTTAAAGACTCCTGCCACAATTTTGCGGAACGAACTGGAAACGCTGTCCGGTGCAGGAGTTGCAACAGGCACCGCGCGAGAGGCGTTGGACCGAATCGATGCTCAGTTGAGCCGATCTCTCGCCAGATTGAGGGCATTGCACACCGCGGACTTAACCCATTCGAGAACGGATTTGACAAACGCTATCGACAGGCTGGAACGGCTGTTTGCAACAATAGCGGATCGCGAAGGCAAATCTCTGCAGATCGTGCGTGACCCCGGTCTCTGGGTACGCATGGATGCACAAGATATTGAAGAGGTGCTGGGCAACTTGCTGGACAACGCAGTCAAGTGGTGCCGGAAAAGTGTACGCTTGACGGCCAAGCGCAACCCTGGTTGCATTGAAATCACCATCGAAGACGACGGCCCCGGGATTCCCGAGGACGCCCGCCGCGATGCACTTCGGTCCGGCGGTCGTTTGGACACATCGGTCACCGGCAGCGGGTTAGGACTGACAATAGCGGTCGATTTGCTGAAAGCTTATGACACCCATCTGATTTTGGGCGCTTCCAGTACCCTCGGTGGTCTCGAATGTCGAGTCGAGATCTCGAGCTAGGGTCAGGACCCATTGATTTCCGCTTTGCGGGGTGTTTCACGGTTCGAAAACTGAACGGTGAACATGTCTGATCTCTTCTGGCTGACGGATGCGCAGATGGCGCGTCTTGGGCCCTTCTTGCCAAAGTCCCACGGCAAGCCGCGCCGGTGACAGGCGCGTGCTGAGCGGTATTATCTTCATCAATCGCAATGGTTTGCGATGGCGCGATGCCGCTGCTGCCTATGGGCCGCACAAGACACTCTGCAACCGTTGGAAACGGTGGAGCGACAAGGGCATCTTTGCTCGGATGATGGCCGGATTGGCCGCTGAGCACGGCGAACAGAAAACTGTGATGATCCCCTCTCATCGAAACTGCGTTTCGACTGCCGGGCAGTGATACGAGATCATGTTTGGCAGGCTCAAGGATTGGCGACGAGTGGCAACCCGCTACGACCGGTGCCCGAAGGTCTTCCTCTCAGCCATCGCCCGTGCGGCTACCGTCATCTTTTGGCTATGAATCCTGACCCTAGTGGCCAGTCTTGACCAACCCAAACGCTTATCCAAACCTTGATTTGTGTCCAAAAGATCGCGTGGAAACTCAAGGGCATATCACGGGCGCAATTTGATCGGAATCATCGAAGGCTGCGGAGAGAAATCGCGATGGTTGGAAACACAATCTACGTGCAGCCATTCAAATCGGGAGGCGGGTATGTTGGCGGGTAGCTGGTAAAAACCGCCAATTTTTCCAATGAATTCAAAGGAAACTGGCGGACCGAGGAGGATTCGAACCCCCGACCCCTTGATTCGTAGTCAAGTACTCTATCCAGCTGAGCTATCGGTCCGCGTTGGTGAGGCGCTGTTTAGACCTGCTGCCCGAGACGTGCAAGCCGATTCTTCAAAAAAAAAATCAAAAAGTCATGTCCCCGCGCGGAAGGCTGATTTCAAAGACTGTTCCCTCGGGTCCGGTCTCTTTCAAAACCAGGTCCCCGCCATGGCCGCGCACCAGCTCCTGCGAGATTGCCAGCCCCAGACCCGAGCCACCCTTTCGGACCCCACCCTGAAAAGGTGTAAACAGGTTTTCGCGTGCCTTGGGGGGAAGACCCGGCCCCGTGTCGCGGATTTCGATGCACCAAGCGTCGTCGTATTCACACCCCGCAATGGTAACCCGGCCAGGTTTTCCGGATGCAACCAGAGCCTGTCTTGCGTTGCGCACAAGGTTCATGATGACGCGGTACAATTGTTCGGGGTCCGCGCGGGCCACAAGCGCGTCCGGCACTTCGTTCACGATTTCGACGCAGGCATCGGCAACGGCGAGTTGTTCGCTGGCCGCAACATCTGCCGCGATTGCGCGGATCGGAACCATTGTCAGAGTAGGCGCGGGCTCTTCCGCGCGGCCAAACGCCAATGTGCTTTCACAAAGGGACACAGCCCGGGTGATGGAATTCACCAGTTTCGGCGCCATCCGCCGCACCAGCGGATCATCGCTGGCCTCGATCCGGTCGGTAAACAGCTGCGCCGACGTCAGGATATTGCGCAAGTCATGGCTGACTTTGGCGACGGCCCCCCCAAGCTGCGCCAGCCTTTCGCGCTGTTTGAGCGCCTGGGTCAGGTCCGTTTGCAGCATCTTCAGTGCCTCCTCGGCCTCGCGCAGTTCCGTTACCTTCGAATTCGGCGAGATTATGCCACGCGCGTCTTCTGGCGCACTGGCATAGCGCTGCATGTAGCCGACGACGCTTTTGATGGGCCGCACAAGTACGACGCGCACGGCGAGAAACAGAAAAAACGCCGTGATGATGGAGATCACAAAGGACAGACCGAGAATACGCAACCCGTAGTCAATCATCGCTGTTCGCAAGGGCATGCTGTCCATGGTGACTTCGATCAAAAGGCCCGCCCCCTTGACCGGTTCTCCGATGACCCGGATGACTTCGTTTTCGGGTTTGAGGAAGCGGCTAATCGCATCCCGGATCAGAACCCAGGGGCTTGCATCCCGCAAATCGAACGTGTCGGCGATTGGATCGGGAATCGGCGACGACAACATCAGTTGCCGAACCTCATCCCGTCGCAATACGACATTGTAGACGCCTGCGTTTGCCAGCAGTTCCGCCTCAAGATCTTCGGCCAGCATATCGTCCGCCAGCAAAGCCAGCGAGGCGATCTGCGCGCGTTCGAGCCTGTTCAGCAGAAAATCCTCGCGGAACCGGGCGATCGACGGGACAAAGATCAGAACCTCGGCCAACATGACGAAGACCGTCGTCAGGATCAGAAATCGGCCCGACAGCGAGTTCAATTTGTGCCCCTCCTCAGGTCAGGGAATCCAGCGCTGGACGAACCTGACCACTCGTTTAACTGTCTGATTCTCAAACAGCCTTGGCGAGAAATAAGCACCCGCCACCCGTTTGTTAAGCTCTCCGATCGTCGGATAGGGTGAAACCATGGCGGCGATCTGGCCCATCTTCAGGTTATTGGCCAAAGCCAACGACCACAAGTTGATCAACTCACCCGCCTGATGCCCAACGATTGTGGCGCCGACGGGTCGGCCTTTCACGACCATGACCTTGACGAAACCTTTGGTTTTGCGCTCGGCAATCGCCCGGTCATTGTCGTGATAATCAAAGCGGGCGATTTCGAGCTTGTCTCCATGCGCCTCGCGGGCCTGAGCTTCGGTCAGTCCGACCTGGGCCAGCTCCGGGTCTGTATAGGTGGCCCAGGGGATATGTGCCGTTTTTGCCCTGGACGGCAGACCGAATAGGGCCGAACGAATGATGACACCTGCATGATAGCCTGCAACATGGGTGAATTGCAGGCCACCGGCCACATCTCCAATCGCATAGACGCGGCGATTGGTCGTGCGCAGCGCGTCATCCGTCCTGAGGCCGGTTCTCGTGCGTTCAATTCCGGCTGCTTCCAGATTCAGACGCTCGATATTGGCTTTGCGTCCGGCAGCGATCAAAAGGTGAGAGCCCCGGTGAATTTCACCGTTTTCGGCAACGACTTCCACAGCGCCTTCTGTTCCACGAACCTGCGCGATCATGGCGTTTTCCCGGATGTCCACGCCTTCATTGCGCAGGGTATCCAGCACCAAGGACGCAGCCTCGGGATCATCTTTGCCCAGGGCTTTGAACCCTTCGACAACCGTCACCTTGCTGCCGAGGCGTATATGGGCCTGTGCCATCTCCATCCCGATCGGGCCGCCCCCGATGATCAGCAGGTGATCTGGCCGCTCTCTCAAGTCAAAGATGGTTTCGTTTGTATAATAGGGCACCGTGTCCAACCCCGGAAGCGGCGGCACCAGCGGTGATGAACCGGTCGCAATAACGATGCGACGTGCACAGATGACATGATCCCCGGCCTGCACCTTTTCAGGAGATATGAACGTGCCGTATTCGCGAATAACCTTCACGCCAAAGCCTTCGAACCGCTGCTGGCTGTCCATCGGTTCGATCTGCGCGATCACATCATGAACATGATCCTTTACTGCGGCGTAATTGACCTGAGGGACTGTATCAGCGACGCCAAAACGAACGGAATGTGCCTGACCATGGGCCGCTTTGCCGCTTGCGATCAGCGCCTTCGACGGGACACAGCCGAAATTCAGGCAATCCCCACCCATCTTGTGCCCTTCCAGCAGGACAACATCCGCGCCCATCTGGCTCGCACCAGCGGCGACGGACAATCCTCCGGACCCGGCGCCAATGACCAGGAGATCGGTTTTCAACTCTTTCATGGCTCAGGTGCCCCTTTTCGCGCGCAGTGCTTTGAAAACGATGGGCAAGGCGGCCAATGCACACAACCCGATAATCGGCCCGATCACGAACGGTTCCCACAGCAACGAAACATCAGGCGTTTCCCCGCGGTCGAATACACCACCCAAACCGACCCCGATCCACGTGTACACGATACCTCCGGGGATGATGCCCAGCGCGGTCGTCAAAAGGAAATTGCGGAATTTCACACCGACCAAAGCCGGCACGAGATTGGCAACAAAGAACGGCACCACCGGCACCAGACGCAACAGGAACAACACCGAGATTTCGTTTTCCCGCAGACCGTCCTTCAGTTTCCTGACCGTGCCCTCCGATGATTCCAGACGCGACGTCAGGGCTTCGCCCAAGCCCCAGCGTGCCGCCAGAAAGATCGCCGACGCACCGATGGTGGCGGACACGACATTGAAAACGGTTCCCGCAAAAAGACCGAAAAGAAAACCGCCCGTCATCGAGGCCACCGCGGCACCGGGCAGTGAAAAGGCCACTATGACGATATAAATGGCGACAAAAGCGGCAGCCATGATCCAATAGTGACCGTCCCGCCACGCCAGAAGCGCCTCGCGATTGTCCCGCAAGGTCTCGAAAGTCAGGTAATCCCCAAGTGTGAAAAAGCCGACAACGGCAACGCTCAGGATTACAAGCAACGGAATGTGGCGGGCGAAACCGTTGCGCGGCGCCTGGCTTGTGTCGGACATCAGGTTTTCCGGTTCTTTGTGCTTCATCTTGTGCCCAAGATGCGCTGACTGACGGGCCAGCAACAGGGGGATCACGGGGCCTTGATCTTTGTGGCACCGAATGTGAGGGATTTCGGCGATAAACGGGTATTTTGAAACCTTTTGCCGTTGCCGGTTACAGAATTGTTGCAAAAGCTGCGAAAACCTGGCCGTTGGGGTTTGACTTACCCCCCGCTTGGCAGTAGAGGACGGGCTTCGAACACCACGGGCAGGCGAATCCGCGCCGCACCCGACCGCATAGATTGGAGACGGAGCGATGAAACGCACCTATCAGCCTTCGAACCTGGTTCGCAAACGCCGCCACGGTTTCCGCGCGCGCATGGCCACAAAGGCCGGCCGCAAAATCCTGAACGCGCGCCGCGCACGTGGCCGCAAGTCGCTGAGCGCGTAAACCGCTCGACCTGTCAGGTTATGAACATGACGCCGCCGGAGGCCCCTCGTGGATGGTAAGAACCAGCCCGGGGAAACGCCCCCGGCGGCGTCCGTTTGCGCGCCTGAAACCTTGACCGTGCTCAAGAAACGGTCCGACTTTCTGAAAGCGGCGCGTGCCCGCCGACAAGGCACGTCTTCGATGATGGTGCAGGCCCGCAAACGTACCGCAGACGAAGCCTGCGGGATTCGCGTGGGCTTTACCTGCTCCAAGAAAGTCGGCAATGCCGTGGCCCGCAACCGCGCCAAGCGCCGTCTGCGCGAAGCCGCACGGGCCGTGTTGCCCCAAGCCGGCCGCGACGGGTGGGATTACGTCCTGATCGGCCGTGCCGAAGTTACCGCCAACCGCCCCTATGACGCATTGCTGGACGACTTGCGCTATGCGCTCCGCAAGGTGCATGCGGCCGAAAAATGACCTTCCTGTCCCATATCGTCGCCCTGCCAGTTCGGGCGTATCGGCTGATCTTCAGCCCATGGGTGGGCTTTAACTGCCGCTATCAGCCTACATGTTCAGCCTACGCACTTGAGGCGTTGGAGAAACACGGCGCGATCAAGGGATCCTATCTGGCCGCGCACCGAATTTGTCGGTGCCACCCCTGGGGTGGCGATGGCTATGATCCGGTGCCCGACTGCAAGCGTAACGACCCCTCCTGACCCCTCGTCAGACTTGACCGGCACGCGGCGCGCCTGAACAGTTGAACCGGTTCAACCCGAGGTCCCGATGACATCCCCAGCGCGCGACACCCTGCCGACCCACGATGTTCTGAACCAACCGCCCGTGCGCGGTGACATCGACCTCTGGTCGTCCGACCCGGTTCTGCAAAACGTGGTGGGCATGGCGAGCGGGCGTACTGCGGAACTTGCAGCCTATGGTAAAACGCTTGGAACCGAAGAAGTGCGAGAGTTGGGACGCGAAGCCAACCGGCACCCGCCCGAGCTTCGACTGTTCGATCAGGGCGGCAGGCGTCTGGACGAGGTGCGGTTTCACCCGGCCTATCATCAGATGATGCAGATCAGCCAATCCGCGGGCTATGCCGCACTGGCCTGGGATGGACAGCCCGGCGGGCATGCGACCCATGCGGCGATGGTCTATTTGGCCGGACAGGCCGAACCCGGGCATTGCTGCCCGATGACCATGACCTATGCAGCAATTCCTGCACTCGCCGCCAATCAACATATTGCCTCACTCTGGCAGCGAAAACTCATGGCCCGGCACTATGATCCCTCGAAGGAACCGATCGGTCAAAAGACCAGCGCGACGCTGGGGATGGCCATGACCGAAAAGCAGGGCGGTTCGGACATACGCGCCAATACGACCATTGCGACCCACGAAGGGGATCACTGGCGCTTGCGCGGGCACAAGTGGTTCTGTTCTGCGCCAATGTCGGATGGATTCCTGACACTGGCGCAGGCGCCCGGTGGGTTGACCTGTTTCCTGGTGCCCCGCTGGCTTGAGGGCGAGCGCAATGCGATCCACCTGATGCGTCTGAAAGACAAGCTGGGCAACAAATCCAACGCATCCTCGGAAATCGAGTATCATGACGCGCTGGCCTATCAGTTGGGCGAAGAAGGCGCGGGCGTGCGTACCATACTGGAAATGGTGCACCACACGCGGCTCGATACAGCCATGGCACCGGCCGGGCTGATGCGTGCCGCGCTCAGCGAAGCGCATCATTGGGTGGTACATCGCAGCGCATTTCAGTGCCGATTGATTGATCAACCGCTGATGCGAGCGGTCCTGTCCGACCTTGTTCTGGACTGGGAAGGCGCAGTGACCTTGGGAATGCGTGTCGCGCAGGCATTTGACGGTCAGACACCCGAAGACAAGGCCTTTGCCCGGATCAGCGTCGCATTGGCCAAGTTCCTGAACAACAAGCGCTGCCCGGTCGTCGTCGTCGAGGCGATGGAGATACTGGGCGGCATGGGGTACGTCGAAGACACGCCCTTGCCCCTGATCTATCGTGAAGCGCCCCTGAACAGCATCTGGGAGGGGTCAGGCAATGTGATCTGCCTCGATATCCTGCGCACCCTGACGCGTGAGCCGCTGGCCGCCGAGGTTCTGGGGGCCGAGTTGGATGCGGTGAGAGGCACGGACAGAAGGTATGACGCAGCTCTGTCCGCGCATCGCAACCGCTGGCCCGACCTGCCGCCCGAGGCCGAAGCGCGCTGGTACGCTGAACGTACGGCACTGCTGCTGACAGCAGCGCAATTGCTGCGCCACGCGCCGGGGGCGGTGGCTGACGGCTTTGTTGCCACGCGCCTTTCGGGCGATGGCGGCCGCATTCCCGGTGCGGTGGCCGGGTTGGATACCGACGCCCTGCTGGCGCGGATCGGCTGACCCGCCACTTGCCCGGTTGCGCCATCTGCTGTAGGGGCAGCGCATGTTTGATGATGCAGACGATATCCACCCGCTCTTTGCCGGCGCGCCCTCGACCACCGAGTTCAAGAAACTGCGTAAACGCATCGTGCGACAGACCCGCGAAGCGATCGAGCAATACGGGATGGTGGACCCGTCCGCCCATGACAAGACCGGCAAACCGCCGCGTTGGCTTGTTTGCCTGTCAGGCGGCAAGGACAGTTATACGCTGCTGGCCGTCCTCTACGAACTCAAATGGCGCGGATTGCTGCCTGTCGATCTTCTGGCTTGCAATCTGGATCAGGGGCAACCCGGATTTCCGGCCACGGTCCTGCCAGAGTTTCTGGACCGCATGGGTGTGCCACACAGGATCGAGTATCAGGACACATACTCTGTTGTGATGGACAAGGTTCCGCAGGGCCGAACCTATTGCGCCCTGTGTTCGCGGCTGCGCCGCGGCAACCTGTATCGCATCGCCCGGGAAGAAGGCTGTTCCGCCGTCGTGCTGGGTCACCACCGCGACGATATTCTCGAGACGTTTTTCATGAACCTCTTCCACGGAGGCCGTATGGCCACCATGCCACCGAAACTGGTGAATGAAGAGGGTGATCTTTTTGTCTTCCGCCCGCTTGCCCACGTCGCCGAAGCCGATTGCGAGAAATTCGCCAAGGCCATGCAGTATCCGATCATCCCCTGCGATTTGTGCGGCAGTCAGGACGGGCTGCAACGGCAGCAGGTCAAACAGATTCTCGATCAATGGGAAAAGAACAGCCCGGGTCGGCGTCAGGTTATGTTCCGCGCGTTAACAAATGCGCGCCCGTCGCATCTTTTGGACGCGAAACTCTTTGATTTTGTTAATCTTTCCGTAAACTCTAGCGAAAGATCAGAAAATTTGGAAGAAATACCGCTGCTGCGTTAACGACTGACTCAGACTGGTTTCCTAGGCTCGGCATACAATTCATGCCCAAGGTCAGGACCCGATGCGGAATCATCCTTTCGTCGACCGTATTATTGAAGCTTTTGGAAACGTGGCATACGGCCCAGCCGTTCTTGCCTTTGTTCCGGCAACAAGCCTGGGGGCGTTCTGGCTTGGCGGTGAACGCGCTTTGATCGCGGTGGCGCTGGGCTTGCCCCTGATGATTGCCGGCATAGGGGCAATGGCCCCCAACCCGGCAAACAGGAAACGGCAACAGGGTGGCCTGCTGCCGAATGACCGGTTCGAAACCGTTCTGGCAGAGGTGCTCTCGGATAGTCGCCGCAAAGGTGAAACGTCGGCCTGTTTCGCTGTGATCCTGGACGACTATATGCAAATGCTCGATCTGCATGGCCAAGCAGCAGCGAACCATGTGGCTCAGCAATTCTGCTCTCGTGTCGTGTCCATGATCCGCGCCAGTGACTCCGCAACCCGGATCGATGGAAACAAGATGATGGTTGTTCTGCATCCGGCGCAACAGCTTGATCTGGAAACCTGCATACAGATGTCGGGGCGAATGCAATCTGCTGTCGAAGACCCCATAATGCTGAACGGAACCGGAGTTTACATGTCCTGCTCCATCGGTTTCTGCCTCAGCAGCAATGTCCCCGACGGCACCGCGACGGACTGGTGCAATGCCGCAAACAACGCGCTGCAAGAAGCACAGCAAAACGGGCCGTCGACGATTCGTGCCTTTTCGTCCGAAACCCGTCGCCGGGCTCAGGTCAGAACCAATCTGCGCAAAGAATTTGATGCAGCGCTGGACAGCGGTGAAATTAGACCATGGTTTCAACCGCAGATCTCGACGGATACCGGGCGTGTGTCCGGGTTCGAGGCTCTGGCCCGCTGGGAACACCCAAAAAAAGGAGTGCTGGGCCCCAATGTCTTTCTGCCCTTTGCCGAACAGGCAGAGTTGATGGGCAAACTGGGACAGGCGATGCGGCATCACGCCTTTTGCGCAATGCGCGAATGGGATCGCGCCGGTCTGACCGTACCACGCATCGGCATCAACTTCTCGTCAGACGAATTGCGCGACCCGGGGCTGATCGACCGCCTGAAATGGGAATTGGATCAATGCGATCTGACCCCGGACAGATTGGCGGTCGAAGTATTGGAGACCGTGTTTTCCAGAAGGCCGGATGACGTAATCACCCGCAATGTCACGGGCTTGGCCGCGATGGGGTGCTGTATCGATCTGGACGATTTCGGCACAGGGCATGCCTCGATCGCTTCAATCAAGCGGTTCAACGTGTCCCGGATCAAAATCGACCGTTCTTTCGTGACAAAGGCGGACCAGGACCCAAGCCAACAGCAGTTGGCCAGCGCAATTCTGACCATGGCCGAACGGCTGAATCTGGAAACCCTTGCTGAAGGTGTCGAGACGCCCGGGGAACATGCCTTGATGGCGCAATTGGGATGTGACCATGTTCAGGGATTTGGCATCGGCAAGCCCATGCCTTTCGAAAAAACCGAAGGCTGGATCACGTCCCATCGCAACAAGATCGACGGAATGCCCAAAATCGGGCGGCAAACGGGCTGAAGAACCGGAAACTGCGCCACAGAAGACCAATCCGTGACGAAATAACGAGCGATTCCGCTTGACCTTTGGGCCTGCACTCTGTTGAACCCTGCGGGTGTCTTTCACTGCTCAAGGTGGCTGTCCCAGATGGACGATCAGAACAAGAATCTCATCCTCGCAACCGCGCTCAGCTTTCTCGTGATCCTGGTCTGGTTCGTGCTGTTCCCTCCACCGGAACAGACACCAACCACGGAACAGGCTGAAATCGCCAGCATCGAAGGGAATGAGGTTCAGACGCCCAGCGCCGCTGATACCGGTACGGTGGGCGAAGCAACTGCAACCGCCACTGAAACCGAAGCCGAAACCGAGGCGCCCCGCGTCAGCATCGACACGCCCCGCCTGACGGGCAGCCTGTCGCTTGCCGGCGGCCGAATTGATGAGCTGTCGCTGAAGGATTACAAGGTTTCACTGGCCGAGGATTCTCCGATCGTCGAACTTCTGTCTCCGGTTGGAAGTGACTCTGCCTATTATGCCCTATATGGCTGGGCCCCCGGCGCGGGCCTGTCGGTCACGGACGTTCCCGGCCCGAACACTCTTTGGACGCTTGAGCAGGGCGAAACTCTGGGTGTTGATACTCCGATCACACTGGCCTGGGACAATGGAAACGGCCTCACCTTCCGCCGCACCATTGCCGTGGATGAAGACTATATGTTCTCGGTCACCCAGTCGGTCGAGAACACCACGGACGCCGAGGTCGGCATGGCCCCCTACGGCATTCTGGCACGCCACGGCATGGGCGAAGACGGTGACCTGCCGGGCCTGAAGAACTTCTTCATTCTTCACGAAGGCGTCATGGTCATGGCTGACGGCGTTCTGGATGAGATCGACTATGGCGATGTGCGCGATTTCGATATCGACCCCAATGAACGCGCACAGGCCGAGGTCTATCAGGTCAAAGAAGGCGGCTGGATCGGGTTCACGGATCACTACTGGATGACCACCCTGATCCCGGCCGAGGGCGCAGCGTTCAAGGCCGCTGCCAAATACGATTCACGTCGCAAGATCTACCAGACGGAAACGGTTCTGCCGACACTGACAGTCGCGCCCGGCACGACGGAAGAGGTCACGACCAGACTGTTCGCCGGTGCCAAGGAATGGGAAACCATCCGGGAATACCAGGCAGAAGGTGTTCAAAAGTTCATCGACAGCATCGACTGGGGTTGGTTCTACTTCCTGACCAAGCCGATCTTCTGGCTGCTGCACAACATCAATGCCCTGATTGGGAACATGGGCTGGTCAATCATCGGCCTGACGCTGATCATCAAGGCCATCCTGTTCCCGCTGGCCTTCAAATCCTACGTCTCGATGGCGAAGATGAAGGAATTGCAGCCGCAAATGGAAGCCCTGAAAGAAGCCGCAGGCGACGATCGCCAGAAAATGCAGCAGGGCATGATGGAACTGTACAAAAAGGAAAAGGTGAACCCTGCCGCAGGATGCTTGCCAATTCTGTTGCAGATCCCGATCTTCTTCTCGCTGTACAAGGTGATTTTCGTTACCATCGAACTGCGTCAGGCCCCATGGTTCGGCCCGTTCCGGGACCTGAGCGCGCCGGATCCAACCTCGATCTTCAACTTCTTTGGCTGGCTGCCATGGGCCGGGCCGCAACCTGACAGCCTGATGGCGCTGATCTTCATCGGTATTCTGCCGCTGCTGCTGGGTATTTCGATGTGGTTGCAGCAGAAACTGAACCCGGCGCCAACCGATCCGACGCAGGCCATGATCTTTGCCTGGATGCCTTGGGTCTTCATGTTCATGCTGGGTGGTTTTGCCAGTGGCCTGGTCGTGTACTGGATCGCGAACAACACGATCACGTTCACACAGCAATATCTGATCATGCGCACCCAAGGCTACACGCCGGATGTATTCGGAAACATAAAGTCCGGTTTCAAGCGGACGCCAAAAACGGACAACAAATGAGCGGAACGGTCTCAAGCCTTTGGCGCCACCCGATCAAAAGCCATGGGCGAGAAGCCCTGAGCCAAGTCACAGTCATCCCCGGGCAGACCATGCCCGGGGATCGCGTTTGGGCGGTCGCTCATGAGGCCGCCAAAACCGATGGTTCGGAATGGGCACCCTGTTTCAATTTCAGCCGCGGTTCAAAAGCGCCTCAATTGATGGCCATTTCGGCCGAATTGCAGGGCGAACGGGTTACATTGCGCCACCCGCAGCGACCGGATCTCGGTTTTGCGCCGGACACCGAACAAGAGGCTTTTCTGGACTGGGTAAAGCCGCTTATGCCGGCGGACCGGGCTGCATCAGCCCGGATCGTTCGGGTTCCGGGGCGCGGTATGACAGACAGTGACTTTCCATCGATCAGCCTGTGCAACATGGCATCGCATCGCGCAGTCGAACAGAAGCTGGGCCAGACACTGTCCATTGTTCGGTGGCGCGGCAATATCTGGTTCGAAGGTCTGCCGTTGTGGGATGAGTTTGACTGGCTGGGCCGGGACGTGCGCATAGGCGAGGCCGTGCTTCGCGTACGCGAACGGATCACGCGTTGTATGGCCACCACCGCCAATCCCGAAACCGGTGAGAGGGACGCAGACACCCTGCGCGCCCTGAACAGCTGGGACCATCAGGATTTCGGTGTTTACGCCGAGGTCGTTCAGGGCGGCGAAATCCGCGTCAACGATGAGGTGCAGGTGCTATGACCACGCTTCCTTTCCCCCTGGCCGAAGACCCGGATGAATTCGCCATGGAACGAGGCCGCAAGCTGTTTGCAGGCCCGTCCGAGTTCGTCAAAGGCGTTGTCGCCATGAACGGCCTGCCCGCCCCTGACCGGTTGGAAGTCTGTTTTGCGGGGCGTTCGAACGTGGGCAAGTCCAGCCTGATCAATGCCTTGACCGGCACGAAGGGTCTGGCCCGCGCATCCAACACACCCGGCCGCACGCAAGAGATCAACTTTTTCACCCAAGGCCCCGAACTCTATCTCGTGGACCTGCCGGGTTATGGCTATGCAAACGCCCCGGTGAAAGTGGTCGAGAAGTGGCAGAAACTGCTGAAACAGTATCTCAGCGGGCGCCAGACACTGCGCCGAGCCTTTGTCCTGATCGACTCGCGCCACGGGGTAAAAGCGGTCGATGACGAAATCATGAAGTTGCTGGACACCAGCGCCGTGACATTTCAATGCGTTCTGACCAAGGCAGACAAGGTCAAAGCCAAGGATCGTGAAAAGGTGCTGGAACAAACCCGGGCCGCGTTGTCCAAACATCCCGCGGCTTTTCCGGAAATCGTGCTTACCTCATCCGAAAAGGGTGACGGCATCGCGACCCTGCGGTCCATCATTGCGCATCTGGAATAGCTTCGCCCTTGGCAGCGTGGGGCAAAGGTCCTAACACGGTTTTCCAGAAGGACTTTAGCTATGAAGACACGAGATATGAACCGGGACTGGATCGCAACCGCAGCCACACTCAACAGCGCCCTGCCCTATCTGCAGCGCTATGATGGAGCCATCGTCGTCATCAAACTTGGCGGGCACGCCATGGGCAGCGACGAGGCGATGGAAAGCTTCGCCCGAGACGTGGTTCTGATGCGCCAGGTGGGTGTGAACCCGGTGGTCGTCCACGGCGGTGGTCCGATGATCAATGCAATGCTGGGCAAGTTGGACATTCAATCCGAATTCGTGAACGGCAAGCGAGTGACCGACAAGGCCACGGTGGAAGTGGTCGAAATGGTTCTGTCCGGTCTCGTGAACAAACGCATCGTACAGGCGATCAATGATCAGGGCGGATCAGCCGTAGGCCTGTCTGGCAAGGACGCAGGCCTGATGGTCTGTGAGCAGACGGATGCGTCTCTGGGCTTTGTCGGCACCCCTGCCGAGATGAATCCGAAGATTCTGCATGATCTGTTTTCACATGACGTAATCCCGGTCATTGCCCCGCTTGGTGCAGGCCGCGACGGTGAAACATTCAACGTCAATGGTGACACGGCAGCCGGGGCAATCGCTTCTGCACTCAAGGCAGACCGTCTGTTGCTGCTGACGGATGTTTCCGGTGTCAAGAACGCGGCGGGCGATGTCGTGACCGAACTCAAGGCCGGTCAGATCAGGGAAATGACCCGCGAAGGCACCATTGCAGGCGGTATGATACCCAAGACAGAAACCGCGCTGGACGCACTGCACAGCGGTGTGCGGGCCGTCGTCATACTTGATGGGCGCGCACCCAATGCCGTGCTGCTGGAGCTGTTCACCGAACATGGGGCCGGGTCGCTGATACGCCCGGACTGACCCCGCAAGAGAGGAGGAGGAGACATGACACATCTTGCACAGCCTTCCTCTGATCCTGACGCGACGCCTTATGAACAGGCTGAAAACGCCGCCCGTGATGCTGGTTTGTTGGTCATGGGCGCGCTGCATCCTCGCCACGTTGCAGCCAAAGACCTAGACACAGGCACGCTGATCCTGTTGGGGGCCGGGCCGGATTTCTGGCCCGTACTGAAAGCCTCACCGGAATGGTACCAGGCCGACCCCGTTGACCGATGGTCGAAAAGGGTCGTCGGTCAGATGGCCGAAAGGCTCAGCGCACGGGCGTATTTCCCATTCGGCGGCCCCCCGTACGCACCATTCATTGATTGGGCGCTCAAATCAGGGCGGACGTTCAGCAGCCCGGTCGGGGCACTGGTACATGATACCGTTGGCATGATGATTTCCTATCGGGGCGCGCTGCATTTTGCCGAAGAGTTCGCCATCCCAACCCCTTCCGGCGTGTCGCCTTGCGAAGGCTGCGCCGCGCCTTGCACGACGACCTGTCCGGTCAGTGCGCTGAACGCGCAGGACTTCTATGACGTCGCTGCATGCCACGACCATCTAGGCACCGCTGAAGGTCAGACCTGTATGGCGGGCGGGTGTCTGGCCCGCCTTGCCTGCCCCCTGAGCACAGGCGCAGGACGCGACCCGGAACAATCGGCGCATCACATGAAAGCCTTTCACCCGTCATGACCCGAATTCTGATCCTGACACGTCATGCGAAATCCAGCTGGGATAGCCCGGGTCTTGACGATCATGAACGCCCTCTGAACAAGCGTGGACGAAAGTCAGCCCCGGCCATCGCTGCTTGGTTGCGTCACCACGGCTGGTTGCCGGATGAAGTCCTAAGCTCTACATCAACCCGCACCCGCGAGACATGGGACCGCATGGGTTTGCAGGCCGATAAAGTCAGCTTTCACAGCGCGCTCTACCACGCTGATTCAAAGGTCATGCTGCGAGAACTTTCAGGTGCTACGGAACCGGCTGTATTGATGCTGGGCCACAATCCCGGGATCGCCGATTTTGCCAACCGTCTGGTGCGGCATCCGCCAAATCATACACGCTTTTTCGATTATCCAACCTGTGCAACAACCGTCATGTCATTCGACATAAACAGCTGGGCCGAGGTCCGATGGCAAACCGGGACGGTGCTGGGGTTCACCATCCCGCGTGAGCTGATCGATTAGAAAAAGGCGGGGCAATACCCCGCCTTCATTCTTTCAACCCTTGTGCGGGTCAGTGACCCAGAATCTGGCTCAGGAACAGTTTGGTCCGCTCGCTTTGCGGGTTGTTGAAGAACTCTTCGGGTTCGTTCTGTTCCACGATCTGACCGGCATCCATGAAGATCACGCGGTTGGCGACCTGACGGGCAAAGCCCATCTCGTGCGTCACGCACAGCATGGTCATGCCTTCCTCGGCCAGTTCGATCATGGTGTCGAGCACCTCTTTGATCATCTCGGGGTCCAATGCCGATGTCGGTTCATCGAACAACATGATCCGTGGCATCATGCAGAGCGAGCGGGCAATCGCCACACGCTGCTGCTGACCGCCCGAAAGCTGGCCGGGGTACTTCAGCGCCTGATCCGGGATCTTCACCTTTTCCAGGAAATGCATCGCCCGCTCTTCGGCCTCTTTCTTGGGCGTCTTGCGCACCCAGATCGGGGCCAGCGTACAGTTTTCCAGAATGGTCAGGTGCGGGAACAGGTTGAAGTGCTGGAACACCATTCCGACCTCGGACCGGATCTTGTCGATGTTCTTCAGGTCATTCGACAGCTCGATCCCGTCCACCACGATCTTGCCCTGCTGGTGTTCTTCCAGCGCGTTCAGGCAGCGGATCAGGGTGGACTTGCCCGAACCCGACGGGCCCGCGATCACGATCCGTTCGCCCTGATTGACGGTCAGATTGATGTCGCGCAGCACGTGGAAGGACCCGTACCACTTGTTCATTCCATTGATTTCGATGGCGACCTCGTCGCTCACCTGCATCTTGGAGCGGTCGATTTCGCGGTCGATTGCAAGTTCAGACATGTGTTGAACTCCTTAACGATGATCTGTGGCAAGGCGACGCTCGAGCCACTGAGAATATTGAGAGATGCCGTAGCAGACGACGAAGAACAGAAGCGCGGCAAAGCCCAGAAGCTCCCAGTAGACGCCGTTCCATTCGGTCGACGCCAGGATGGGTCCCCGGATCATGCCCACCAGGTCGAACATCGAAATGACCGAAACCAGTGTCGTATCCTTGAACAGGCCCACGGCCACGTTCACGATCCCGGGGATCGAGATCTTCAGCGCCTGCGGCAGGATGATAAGCCGCATCGCCTGCGGGTAATCCAACCCAAGACTGTCTGCGGCCTCATACTGCCCGCGCGGAAGCGCTGCCAGACCGCCGCGGATCACCTCGGCGATATAGGCGGATGAGAACATGGTGATCATGATCACCACGCGCAGGAACAGGTCGACCGTGCTGTCAGGCGGGAAGAAATAGGCCAGCATCACCGAAGCCACGAACAGCAGCGTGATCAGAGGCACGCCGCGGATGAATTCGATGAAGATGACGCAGACCCACTTGATCAGCGGCATGTTCGACTGTCGCCCCAAGGCCAGCGCGATCCCGAGTGGCACCGACAGCGACACACAGGTCACGCCCAACATCATGTTCAGCATGAAACCACCCAGATCACGGCTGGGAACGGCCGTCAGCCACGCGTTTTCAGATGCACCTTCCGGGATCAGGGCCCCTCCGACGTTCCAGATGACCAGCGCGGTCACAATTGCCCCCAGGAATCCGGCGGCAAAGTTGTTGTTGCCCAGCTTCTGGAAGACACCACCGGCGGCTATGCAGCCAACCAGTGCAACCAGAGGCACGAGGATCGTGCCACCCCAGATCAGCCAGAAAGCCAGGAAGGGGTAAACCGCCGTGAACAACAGCATCTTGCGGGGCAGGTCAAAGAACAGCACCGGCGCAATCGCCACCAGCATCAGCACAAAGGCCAGGTTCGGCCGCCAATAGGCATCGACGGGGTATTTGAACCCATAGATCAGCTGCGGCCAGCGTTCCGTCAGAACCGCGAAACAGGCTCCGGTCTTGTCCCCCAGAATCTCGCGGCATTCCGCCAACGAGTTGGCATTCCACACCCCGTTCAGAATCCATGGCAAGGTATTCTTGAGAAGAATGTAGATCAGGATCATCGACAGAACTGTCAGGATCGAATTGACGACCCCGGAAAACAGATTCTCGCGCAGCCATTTGACGACGCCGGTCTCATTCGCCGGCGGCGGTGAGGGCGGGATGGTGCCTTCGGCCACGAAGGCGATCGGGTTTGTTGCTTGATCACTCATGGCTCAGCGCTCCTTCAGCTTGACGGAAGCGTTGTAGATGTTCATCCCCGTCGAAATCAGCAGCGAGGCCGTGAGGTAGAACAACATCAGCAGAAGAACGCATTCGATCGCACGGCCGGTCTGGTTCAGGGTAATACCACCCAGTGTTGCGGTGATATCCGCATAGCCAACGGCAATCGCAAGAGACGAGTTCTTGGTGATATTCAGATACTGCGAGATCAGCGGCGGGATGATGACCCGCAATGCCTGGGGCAGGATGACCAGTTTCATGATCCGTCCCTGACGCAGGCCCAGCGCGGCGGCAGCCTCGGTCTGACCTTTGCTGATCGCCTGAATACCCGCACGCACGTTTTCCGCGATAAAGGCTCC
Organism: Ruegeria sp. BHSA118; assembly: GCF_059613405.1. Taxonomy (NCBI): domain Bacteria; kingdom Pseudomonadati; phylum Pseudomonadota; class Alphaproteobacteria; order Rhodobacterales; family Roseobacteraceae; genus Ruegeria; species Ruegeria sp. BHSA118. The sequence goes on along the minus strand of NZ_JBXWSM010000040.1, from coordinate 16,847 downwards.
GGTATAGATCGACAGGGCAAACCACAGCGCAATCAGGGGGCCGCCGGCATTCATTCCACCGCTGAAGTTAAAACGCTTCAGTTCGGGGACATCCCAAGTCAGGCCCATGATGACCATCAACAGCACAAAAGGCACCAGCCAGATTGCCAGTTTCGGCAACAATGTCGCGGGGCGCTCGCCGGTTTCTTCCTGCTTCTTGGTTGCGCGTTTTTCAACTTCGCCACTGACGAACCACGATCCGATCAGGACGGCGATGACCAGCAACCAGTTCAGGGCTGTCGATGCAAACAGGCCATTGGCGAATTCGGGACGCGGAAAATAGATGCCCCGATTGGTAAAGGCAAAGGACCCAAACAGCATCGAAGACGTTGGGTTTTCCCCCCGGAACGCGCTTGGCGCCGGCAGCACGGCCGTCATGATCGTGAAGATGATGATGATCCAGATCAGAACCGGGATGTTCCGGAAGATCTCGACATACACGGCCATCAGCTTCGACACGAGCCAGTTGTTCGACAGTCTCAGAACACCTGCGATCACACCGAAAACCGTTGCGGTGATACAGGCCAGAAAGGCCACAAGCAGTGTGTTCAGCAAACCGACAAGTGCCGCGCGTGCATGCGATGACTGACTGTCATATTCAACAAGACGCTGGTTGATGTCGTACCCGGCGGAATCGCCGAGGAAAGCATAGGAAATATTGAGCCCTGCGGCCCTGAGGTTCTGGATCAGGTTGTTGCCCAGATACCAGATGGAAAACGCAATGACGATGGCCGCAATCACCTGAAATGTAAGAGAGCGATAGCGGGTATCGTTTATGAGCATAGACAACCGAAAATCAGCTTTCGGTGGGTCAGTCATAGTCGACATATTTTGGGATCCCCGTGGCTTGCGAGCTGTTTCATTTCGGCGAGGTTTTCCCCGCTCTGCATCTGCCCGCAGCAATTTATTGTAGAAGAGGGCGCAGGTTGCCTTGCGCCCTCTTCCATTGATGCCTTAACGGAACGGCGGCGAGTACAGCAGGCCGCCTTCGGTCCACTGTGCGTTCAGGCCGCGCGCCAGACCGATCGGTGTTTCTTCACCGATGTTCTTGGCAAACACTTCGCCATAGTTTCCGCCGGCTTTGATCGCCTTGGCTGCCCAGTCAGCGTCCAGACCCAGCATCTCGCCCAGGGTGCCTTCGGTACCCAGCAGGCGGTTGATTTCCGGGTTATCAGTTCCAGCGGCCAGTTCGTCGATATTTGCCGAGGTCACGCCCAGCTCTTCAGCCGAAATCAGTGCGTTCAGGGTCCAGCGGACAACATCGCCCCACTCGTGATCGCCATGACGGACCAGCGGACCCAGCGGCTCTTTCGAGATGATTTCGGGCAGCAGGATGTGCTCGTCCGGCGCTTCGAAGGTGGCGCGGGTTGCGGCCAGGCCCGATGCGTCGGTGGTGTAAACGTCACATGCACCAGCCAGATACTGCTGCTGCGCTTCGGCGTTTGTTTCGATCGGAACCGGTTCGTAGCTGATGTTGTTGGCACGGAAGAAATCGGCCAGGTTCAGCTCGGTGGTGGTACCGGTCTGGATGCAGACACGGGCGCCGTCCAGTTCCTTGGCCGAGCTGACGCCCAGCGCCTTGGGAACCATGAAGCCCTGACCGTCGTAATAGTTCACGCCGGTGAATTCGAACTTCAGGTCGACGTCGCGGCTGAAGGTCCAGGTGGTGTTACGCGCCAGCATGTCGATCTCGCCCGAGGCCAGAGCGGTAAAGCGTGTCTTACCGGTGGTCGGAACGAATTCAACGGCGTTGGCGTCGCCCAGAACAGCAGCAGCAACGGCGCGGCACAGCGATACGTCAAAACCCTGCCATTCGCCATTGGCGTCGGGCGCAGCAAAACCAACCAGACCGGTGGTCACACCACAATTCAGCTTGCCGCGTGCTTTAACGTCGTCAACGGTCCCTGCCATGGCTGCGCCAGCAGCAAGACCGGCAATCGTTGCCGCGCCCAAGATTACGGATTTTTTCATTTTTACCTCTTCCTGATTTCCCGCCCCGTCCGAGACGGCTCTGCCCGGCAAGTGGATGCCGGATAGGTTACCCCAAAGGTGTCTCCCCTTTAGTGGCACCGAGTTTGGGCGTATTCATAAACAAACGTCAAGGGCCGGATCATCGAAAACGATGGATCAGGCCCCAAGCTGTTTACAGATTTGCTCAAAAAACCGGAATTTAGGATCAAACCGATATGTCAAAGAAGCTCTTGGCATGCATAAAGGCCGCTTTCTTGGCCTCGGCAACCTGATGGGCTTCTTCGTCATGGCCCCATTGTTCGATCTGCCAGGTTTCATCCAATCTTGAAATGCGCCATATCTCGTCCGGTTTGCGCCAATTCATGGCGGCCGCAAAGCCAAGAATCAATGACCCCGACAAGCTGACAAGATCGTGAAAAGCGGCCAGTTGGAACGCATCCAGCCCGTGCACCCGAGAACGCAATCTCGCCAGGGCGGATTCCGGCTGCGGTTGATGCAGTACGCCCGCAACCGGAACCAGACGGGCGGACAGCGCGGTCTCGGCCCAATCCAGGGCGGGATCCCATTCGGCGCTCTGACGATCCTGCAACTGCTGCGGGTGGGTTGCGCGATAACACAACAGATCAGAATCGCCATAATCGGCCAGCATGTCGGCCACTTCCTCGTGCTGGATACGGACTTTGTCAATCGCGGCATTTGCAGAACGGGTGAACGGCATCACTGCAGGATCAACCTCTTTTTCCTGCGCGTCCCATTCCCCTGCCACCGCTTCGGCCATGGGGCGGGTTGGCAGGATCAGGTCTGCCTTGGCGGGTGTTTTGACCCCGCGGCCATCCAGTTCGACGGTGAACCCGCCATCAACCTCGACAACGGCGCTGTCCTTCCAGAAGCGTTTCGGTTTCCAGTCACTCATCTTTCAACCCCACATCCCAGCCAGCGCATTGGGCAACTGTTCAAAGGTTTCGATAATGCAAGAAGCTGCGGTCAGAGCCGATTGGTCATGATAGCCCCAGGTGACGCCGATGCCGCGAACACCGGCAGCTGCGGCCATATCCATGTCAAAGCTCGTGTCGCCGATCATCACTGCACAGCCCGGTTCGACCCCGGTTTCCGCCAATGCGGTCTTCACCATGGACGGATGCGGCTTTGAAGGGTGGTGATCCGCGACCTGCCGGGTCACGAAATACGGCTCCAGCCCGTGGGCTTCGATCAATGCGTCCAACCCGCGTTGCGACTTGCCGGTTGCCACGCCAAGAAGCACTTCGGGCACGGCGTGCAATGTTTCAATCGTCTCGCGCGCACCGGGGTACAACGGAGAACTGGCAGCCCCCAATTTTAGACGATGGGAATGATAGGCCTCTTTATACCCTTCGACCAGATCGTTCTGGACCGAGAGAGGCTGTTCCGGCACCAACCGGGCGATGGCATGCGGCAGCGACAACCCGACAATGGACAGGATCGCCTTTCGCGTCGGAACCGGCACGGAAATGGCCTGAAAGCTGGCGGTCATGGAATGAACGATGCTGCCCTGACTGTCGACCAGAGTGCCGTCGACGTCGAACAGGACCAGCCGCAAAGGTGCGCTCATTGCAGCGCCTCAAACGGGTCGTCCGCCGCCAGATCCTCGCTCCATCCGAACGTGTCCCAGCTGTGCTTCATATGCTCGGGCAAGGGCGCCGTTACGGTCACTGGTTTCCGCGTCACCGGATGCAGGAAGGACAGCCGCCGCGCGTGCAAATGCAGCTTTTTGCTGATGATCCCACCCAGTTGCGCACCCCATCCGTCGCCAAGGTTTTCCTGACCCGAACCGCCGTATTTTCCGTCGCCGACAATCGGATGTCCGATTGCGGCCATATGCGCCCGCAACTGGTGCGTACGTCCGGTGATCGGCTCCATCGCGACCCAGGCGGCGCGGCCGGCAACGCGATAAAGGGTTGCGTAATGCGTGTGCGCGCGTCTCGCGCCCGGAGTGCTGTCAATTTCGTTCATATGCACGGGGATCATCTTTTCACCTTCGCCGTGCTTGCCATGACCCGGCGCCTTGACAAGACCCGTCTTGATCTCACCAAGGTAGGGCGTCGGAACACCGGCCACCAGCGCCCAGTAGATCTTGCGCGTTTCGCGGTGACGGAAAGCGGCCGTCAGACCCTTGGCGGCTTCGCGGGTGCGGGCCAGCAGCAGAACACCTGACGTGTCCTTGTCCAATCGATGGACCAGCCGAGGGTTCTCGTCATAGCCGAACCGCAGCGCCTCGGACAGGCTGTCTACATGCCTTGTCTGCCCGCTGCCGCCCTGCACCGGCAGGCCATGCGGCTTGTTCAGCGCCAGAACGTGATCGTCGCGGTAGATCACGCAGGATTGGATCATCCTGGCATCGTCGTCCGAGATACGGCGCTTGACCTCAGCCGGTTTGTGATCGGCATCCGGCAAAGGCGGCACGCGAACCACCTGCCCTGCCTCCAACCGGGTCGAAGCCTTGGCGCGGCTTCCGTCAACACGCAATTCTCCCTTGCGGCACATCTTTTCAATACGACCTTGGCTGACATGCGGAAACAGGCGGCGCAGCCAACGATCCACGCGCTGGTCCCCATCCCCTTCAGCGACTGTAATCATCTGCACGCCACTCATGCCATTACCCCTTGTTCCGCGCGGGTGATCCGCCCGGATTGCGTGTTTATCCGTGTCCCAGAAATCATGGGCGTCTGTCGCGCGCAACGCGGCAAGAGTCAAGGTATCTGGCTCTGGATCTCAGATGTTCGAGAAGTTGCCGTGCCGCCCTGCCCCGTCCCGAAAACGGGCCGCACCAGCGGTTCCTTCGCGACGAATGGCTTCCAACCCGTTGGCCCATTCAACCTTGAGCGCGTCACGAACCGGCATTCCACGGGTTTCAATGATCGACCGGCGGTCTGCCCGAACGGCCTCTTGCGGGAAACGGGCGATATCATGTGCCATGTCTTCAGCCGCATCTCGTGCTGTGCCATGCGGAACGACCTTTTCCGCCAGCCCAATCCTGTAACACTCCTCAGCCTCGATCTTTCGCCCGGTCAAGGCAATCTCCAATGCCTTGCCCTGCCCCACCAGACGCGGCAACCTGACCGAGCCACCATCCATCAGGGTAATCCCCCAGCGGCGGCAAAACACACCCAAGTAAGCCGTTTCCGCCATGACCCGGATATCGCACCACAAGGCAAGCTCCATTCCTCCGGCCACTGCCGCGCCCTCAATCGCGCCGATGACGGGTTTCGAAAGCTCCAGCCGCGACGGCCCCATGGGCCCCAGCGTTGAAGGGGCCGAACCGATGGGAAAGCTGTGTTTTTCGAAATACGCCTCGCGCCGTTCGGGATCGGCCAGCGATGCGGCAAGTTTCAGATCCCACCCTGCACAGAAATTGCCACCTTTGCCCCAGAATACCGCAGCCTTGGCCGAACTGGCCTCGAAACTCAGAAATGCCTCAACCAGTGCCTCGGCATGTTCCGTATCAACGGCGTTCCGCGTATCCGGCCTGTCGTGAATGACGGTCCAGACATCTTCGGATTTTTCGATTGAAACGGGCATATCAAGTCCTCCCCTGCAAACGTTGACCCAAGGGAAGCGTCCAATTTCAATCCTGTCGCCTGTGACGCCGCGGAACGTCCAAGACTGACCCTGCGTAACTAGCTGTTCCGCTGCGTCCGCAGCTTGGCAAAGTAATCGAGGCGTTTCTTTAGCTCACGCTCGAAACCGCGCTCGACCGGTTGATACAACACCGGGCGTTTCATCGTCTCGGGGAAGTAGTTCTGACCGGAAAACCCGTCCTCGGCATCGTGGTCATAGGCATAGCCCGCGCCGTAACCCTGATCTTTCATCAAAGAGGTCGGCGCGTTCAGGATATGCTTGGGCGGTGGCTCGCTGCCGGACTGCTTGGCCAGCCGCATTGCCGCCTTGTAGCCGACATAGGCGCCGTTGGATTTTGGCGCCAGGGCAAGATAGACCAACGCCTGAGCAAGCGCCAACTCGCCCTCGGGTGAACCCAGACGTTCGTAGGTTTCCCACGATTGCAAACAAATGGCCTGCGCCTGCGGATCGGCCAAGCCGATATCCTCGACCGCCATGCGTGTGATCCTGCGCGCAAGGTACCGCGGGTCTTCACCCCCGGTCAGCATGCGCGCAAACCAATACAAGGCCGCATCGGGGTCAGAACCGCGCACCGATTTGTGCAGGGCCGAGATCAGGTTGTAATGTTCGTCTCCGGATTTGTCGTATTTCGCAGCCCGCCGCATCAAACGCGTTGACAGCGCATCGGGGCCCAGCGACGCATCCACCTTCCACGCCGAAACCTGTTCGATCAGGTTCAGCAAAGCCCGACCGTCGCCATCGGCCATCTCTTGCAACGCATCGCGGGCGGCAGGCGTCAATGGTAACGCATGGCCCAGCTCTTTCTCGGCCCGCTGGGTCAGACGCTCCAGATCGGCAAGGCTCAGCCGTTCCAGCACCAGCACCTGCGACCGGCTGAGCACAGCGGCATTCAGTTCGAATGACGGGTTCTCGGTCGTTGCGCCGACCAACAGGATTGTCCCGTCTTCCATATGGGGCAGAAACCCATCTTGCTGAGCCTTGTTGAAGCGGTGAATCTCGTCCACGAACAACAAGGTGCCCTGCCCGTTCTGGCGGCGTATTTTCGCGGCCTCGAAGACTTTCTTCAGATCCGGCACACCGGTAAAAATCGCACTGATCTGAACGAAATGCAGATCGGTTTCCTGTGCCAACAGCCGTGCAATCGTGGTCTTTCCAACTCCGGGTGGGCCCCAGAAGATCAGGCTGGACAGACTGCCTGCCGCCAGCATGACACCCAGAGGGGCCTCGGGGCCCAGCACCTGCTCCTGCCCGATCACCTCGGCCAGGGATCGAGGCCGCAACCGGTCAGCCAGAGGCCGGTGAGGAGAAGCAACGGGTTCCGCCGCCCCGGTATCGAACAGATCACTCACAGGTCACAACCGGAACCGCAAAGAGACGGACCGCCCCCCGCGCACCAGACCGATCTGCACGTAGCGACCCGGATCGGTCAGTGCGGTCTCAACGTCCCGAGGGCGCTGGATCTCATCGGAATTGATGCTTTCAAGAATATCACCAGTTCGCAAACCCGCCCTTCCGCCATACGGGCCGGGATCCACCACGACGACACCGGCCTGCGACAGCAACAATCCCATCCTGGTGATCACTGCGGGGTTGACCCGGGACACCACCAACCCCGGAAGAACGGTTCTGTCGTTCAACGTCATTTCTTCGGCGGCCGGAACATCGGGGGCTTTGATAAACGCCACCTCAACATCTTCACTTTGCGCGCCGCGCAGACGGGTCAGAACCGAGGTTCCGCCCACTCCGGCGACCGACATCCGAAACTTCATCTCGGCGGGCGAGTTTACCTCATCCCCGTCCACATGGGTTACCACGTCTCCCACTCTGAACCCTGCGTCGCGCAAAGGGCTGTGTTCATGCAGATCAGAGATCACAACGCCCAACGGGATAGCCAGGCCAAGGGATTCCGCGATATCCGCGCTCATGTGTTGACCCGACATTCCCGCCCACGGGCTGACAAAGGTTTCGTTTCCCTGCTGCGCCTGCTTGAGGAATTGCGCCACCAGATTGGCGGGAATGGCAAAGCCTATTCCGTTTGACCCACCCGATCGGGTCAGAATCGAGGTATTGATCCCGATAAGCTGGCCATTTACATCGATCAGCGCCCCACCGGAGTTGCCCGGGTTGATTGCCGCATCCGTCTGGATGAAATACCCGCGGCCATTCCCGGTTGCCGTGCCCGTGCGCGCCAGCCCCGAGATGATGCCGGACGAAACCGTTTGCCCCACGCCGAACGGGTTTCCGATGGCCAGGGCCAGCTCTCCGACTTCGACCTGATCGGAATCGCGAAGGGTCAGGTAGGGCAGGTCTTTGGCCTCTTTCAGACGCAGGATCGCGATATCGCTTTCCTCATGGCCCAGCACAACTTCGGCCGAAAACTCGCGACGATCCGTCGTGACAACCCGGATCTCGGTCGCAGAGCCGACCACGTGATAGTTGGAAACAACATACCCATCGCCCGACAGGATAACCCCGGAACCCAACGAGTTTTGAACCCGCTGACGTGGTTCGCCAAACCCCCGGCCAAAGAAATCCTGAAAGAACGGGTCCGAGAAAAACGGGCTTGCCCGGCCCTGCCGGACGATCTTGGCATAGATGTTCACAACCGCCGGTGATGCCTGTTTCACGACCGGGGCAAATCCCAGCGAAATCTCGGCCTGTGACTGCGGAACTTTCGTTTCGGCCATTCCTTGCGTCGCGCAGGTCAAAGCAACAAGGGTCAGCATTACGCGGATCATGGTGGCTCCGTTTTTGCGATTGGCCCAGATATGCTGACACAAAATCCGAATTGCAAGTCGGCGGTCAGGTATGCCCCGCAACATGTCCGGCATGCCATAACGAAAAAACCTCCGTCCGGTTTCCCGAACGGAGGTTCGACCGTGACCTTGGGTCAGATCTTATTCTTCGTCTGCTGCCTCTTCGGCGGCAACGCGGGCTTTGTCGGCTGCGCCCTTGGCATCGACGTCACGATCAACGAATTCGATGATCGCCATCGGGGCCATGTCGCCATAGCGGAAGCCGGCTTTCAGGATGCGGACATAACCGCCCTGACGCTCGGCATAGCGGGGGCCCAGAACTTCGAACAGCTTCGCGACATCTTTGTCTTCTTTCAGCTGTGCTGCGGCCTGACGGCGGGCGTGCAGGTCGCCGCGCTTGCCCAGAGTGACCAGCTTTTCGATGATCGGGCGCAGTTCTTTTGCCTTGGGCAGAGTTGTTTTGATTTGCTCATGCTCGATGAGCGAGCCAGCCATGTTCGCAAACAGCGCCTTGCGGTGCTCATGAGTACGGTTCAGGCGGCGGTAACCACGTGCGTGACGCATTTTCTAGTTCCTTCTTTCGCGTTTTGCTTTGTCTGGCCGGCGATGCGTGTCACCGGCTCTCCTTGGGGCGGAAATGCCCATATGGTCCCCGGATATTCCCAATTCAGGCCGGGCATTGAGGAAGACGCGCTTAGAACGCGTCTTCGAATTTCTTCGCCAGATCTTCGATGTTGTCCGGTGGCCAATCCTCGACATCCATGCCCAGGTGCAGGCCCATGCCGGACAGCACTTCCTTGATCTCGTTCAGCGACTTGCGGCCGAAGTTCGGAGTGCGCAGCATCTCGGCTTCGGTCTTCTGGATCAGATCGCCGATATAGACGATGTTGTCGTTCTTCAGGCAGTTTGCCGAACGGACCGACAGTTCCAGCTCGTCCACCTTCTTCAGCAGCAGCGGGTTGAACTCCAGACCATCGTCCTCGTCCTGACGGCTTGCCGATTCCGGCTCGTCGAAGTTGACGAAGATCGACAGCTGATCCTGAAGGATACGAGCGGCAAAGGCCAGCGCGTCTTCCGGCGTGATCGAACCATCGGTTTCGATCTTCAGGGTCAGTTTGTCATAGTCCAGAACCTGACCTTCACGGGTCGGCTGAACGTCATAGGCAACCTTTTTGACCGGCGAATAGATCGCGTCGATCGGGATCAGGCCGATAGGCGCGTCTTCGGGCTTGTTCTTTTCAGCCGAAACGTAACCCTTGCCGGTGTTGACGGTCAGTTCCATGAACAGGTCCGCGCCATCGTCCAGGTGGCAGATGACGTGATCGCGGTTCAGAACCTCGATACCGGCGCTTTCGCTGATGTCACCAGCAGTGACGACTGCGGGGCCTTTGGCATTGATCGACAGGCGCTTGGGGCCTTCGACTTCCATGCGCAGGGCAACCTGCTTGAGGTTCAGGATGATGTCGGTGACGTCTTCACGAACGCCTGCCACGCTCGAAAACTCGTGCAGGACGTTGTCGATCTGGACGCTGGTGATGGCCGCACCTTGCAGCGAGCTCATCAGGACGCGGCGCAGGGCGTTGCCCAAGGTCAGACCAAAGCCACGCTCCAGCGGTTCGGCAACCAGGGTGGCCTGACGTGCAGGATCATTGCCCGGCTTGGCTTCCAGCTGGGTCGGCTTGATCAATTCTGCCCAATTCTTGTGGATCATGTAATCCCTCCATTCCTGTCCGCGCCCCATGACCAACAAGGTGCAGACGCCCGAGGTTCAAAATGACGTGCTGGGGCCGTGCAGAAACACAGCCCCAGCTCAATTCAAAATCGCTTAGACGCGACGACGCTTCGGCGGGCGGCAGCCATTGTGAGCAATCGGTGTCACGTCACGGATCGACGTGATGTTGAAGCCCACGGCAGCCAGCGCGCGCAGTGCCGATTCACGGCCCGAACCGGGGCCCTGAACTTCGACTTCCAGCGTCTTGACGCCATGTTCCTGCGCCTTCTTGCCTGCGTCTTCCGCAGCCATCTGCGCGGCATACGGAGTAGATTTCCGCGATCCCTTGAAGCCCATGGTACCGGCAGACGACCACGAGATGGCGTTGCCCTGTACGTCCGAGATCAGGATCTTGGTGTTGTTGAAGGTCGAGTTCACATGGGCGACGCCCGATGCGATGTTCTTACGCTCTTTGCGCTTAACGCGAGTCTTGTCACGTGCCATCGGTCAGACCCTCCCTTATTTCTTCTTACCGGCAATGGCCTTTGCGGGGCCTTTGCGGGTACGAGCGTTGGTGTGGGTACGCTGACCGCGAACCGGTAGGTTGCGGCGGTGACGCAGACCGCGATAGCAGCCCAGGTCCATCAGACGCTTGACGTTCATCTGAACTTCGCGACGCAGGTCGCCTTCGACGGTGTAGTTGGCGTCGATGTGCTCGCGGATGGCCAGAACTTCGGCATCCGACAGTTCATTGACGCGGCGGTGCGCTTCAATGCCCACGGCTTCGCAGATCGCTTTGGCCGAGGTGTTGCCGATACCGGTGATATATGTGAGGGCGATTGGAACCCGCTTTGCAGTCGGGATGTTTACGCCGGCAATACGTGCCACGTGTCACTTTCCTTTTTGTTGCGGTTCCGTAACTCCGGAACCTTTTTTCACAACACTTTACCGTGGCAGTGACGCCAGAGGGTCCAGTATTATTCGAGGTGGTCGGGGCAATTGGGACGAATCCCGCATGCGGTCTTGATTCCCTTTAGGGATGGGGGTCGATATGGGCTTTTGGCGCTGGCGTCAAGTCCGAAACGAGGACCGTCAATCTCGAAGGTAATTACAGAGAACTCAAAAGCCTAGATATCGCGAACTTTGGAGCAGTTAAGACCACTTATCAACGCTGATGTTTGACCCTGGATCGTGAGCGATGCTCAATCCCTTTCGTTGAAACTCATACTGAATAGCGAAAATCTGGTTTTGCAAAGCATCCCGCTTACGGCGGATATCCCACGTGATCAAAGCAGGTAAACCAAATACAGTGAAGAGGTAGAACAGAGAAACGCTGATATACTGCAAAATGTACTCTGCCAAGAACAGCCACAATGCAACGATGGGTAATCCAAGCAAAAACCATCGCTTCGTAGACTTTAAGAAAAGGCTGCGCCCCTCTTCCAAAAGATCTCTATAAAGATCAATCTTTGGCTCCAATTCAGGAGGCACAGCTGCGTTTCGATAAATCATACGAAGTCCCGGCGGACTAACCCAGTATCGCCTCGATCGACGCCGTCACTTCCTTGATATCCGCCAGCCCGTTCACGGGGCGCAGATCGCCCTTGGCGTAGTAATAGCCAATCAGCGGAGACGTCTTCTTGTAGTATTCCATCAGGCGCGTGCGCAGGCTGTCTTCGTTGTCATCAGCGCGGCGCTGGAAATCATTTTCCTTGCCGCAATTGGTGCATTTGCCATCTGCCGGGATCGGCTTGGTGTTGTCGTTATAGACCTCGCCACATCCGCCACAGGTTGAGCGTGCGGTGATCCGGCCCACCAGCGCGTCGTCATCAACGCGCATCTCGATCACGGTGTGCAGCGACTGGCCCAGCTTGGTCAGCAGAGCGGCCAAAGCATCGGCCTGCGCCAGCGTGCGGGGAAAGCCGTCAAAGATGAAACCGGCCCCTGTTTCGGTGGTCAGCTTCTCTTCGATCAGTCCAATCACGATTTCATCGGTGACCAGCTTGCCCGCATCCATGATCGCCGCAACCTTCCGGCCCATCTCGGTGCCCGAGGTCTTGGCTTCGCGCAGCATGTCGCCCGTGCTGAGCTGCACCATGCCGCGTGTTTCAACCAGATGACGCGCCTGCGTTCCTTTCCCGGCCCCCGGGGGGCCCAACAGAATGATATTCATCGACGAGAGGGTCCCTTCCTGCCGCGTTTCTTGCCTTTGCCGCGCAGTTGAGACTTTTCGATAAGCCCTTCGTATTGATGCGCCAGCAGGTGGCTCTGGACCTGCTGGATCGTGTCCATGGTCACAGAGACGATAATCAGAACCGAGGTGCCGCCGAAATAGAACGGAATGGCAAATTGGCCCCGCAGAATTTCGGGCAGCAGACAGACGGCGGCCAGATAGGCCGAACCCAGCACCAGCACGCGGTTGACCACGTATTCCAGATACTCGGCGGTTTTCTTGCCGGGCCGGATACCGGGCACGAACCCGTTCTGCTTTTTCAGGTTGTCCGCCACATCATCCGGTTTGAACGACACGTTGAACGTGTAGAAATACGCAAAGAACACGATCATCGAGGCAAAGAACAGCAGATACAGCGGCTGTCCGGGGCCGAAATTGGCCAGCAGCCACGACATGACCGGCCCGTTTGCAGCGCCGGACGAGAAGGTCGAGATCGTCACCGGCAGCAGCAGCAGCGAGCTGGCAAAGATCGCCGGGATCACGCCCGCGGGGTTGACCTTGACCGGCAGGTGGCTGGAGCCGCCTTCGTAGATTTTCATCCCGGCCTGACGGCGCGGATACTGAATGTGGATCTTGCGCAATGCACGCTCCATGAACACCACGAAGGTGATCACCGCGATCACCATGACGATCACGCCAACAATTACGGCGGGGCTGATTGCGCCGCTGCGGCCACTTGCAAAAAACTGTGCCAGCGCGGCCGGAACCTCGGCAATGATGCCGACGAAGATGATCAGAGAGATGCCGTTGCCGATACCGCGTGCGGTGATCTGCTCACCCAGCCACATCAGGAACATGGTGCCGCCAACCAGCGTTATCATGGTCGACATGCGGAAATAGAGCCCCGGATCAGTCGCCAGATCGCCCGATTCCAGCGAAACGGCAAGACCATAGGCCTGCACGGTGGCCAGCGCCACGGTGCCGAAACGGGTGTACTGGTTGATCTTCTTGCGTCCCTGCTCGCCCTCTTTCTTGAGCTGTTCGAGCGCGGGAACCATGGATGTCAGCAACTGAACGATGATAGAGGCCGAGATGTAGGGCATGATGCCGAGGGCAAAGATGCCCATCCGCCCCAGCGCCCCGCCGGTGAACATCGAAATCATGCCGCCGATGCCCTGCCCCGCCTGTTCCATGAATTCGCGCAAAGCTGCTCCGTCAATCCCTGGCACCGGAATGAAGGTGCCCAGACGATAGACGATCAGCAAACCCAGCGTGAACAGGATGCGGTTGCGCAGATCGGTGGCCTTGCCCAAAGCAGCCCAGCTTGTATTGGCTGCCATTTGTTCTGCTGCTGATACCATAAATCGGTCTCTCTTATGCAAACGCCGCCCGGAACCGTTTTCCGGCTCGGACGGCGTCTTGGAAAACTCTGAGGTCTATGTAAGCGGGTCTTTGCCCGCTCACAAGCGATTACTCTGCCGCAGCGGCTTTTGTGACCTTCAGTGAACCGCCCGCTTTTTCAACTGCCTCGACGGCAGATTTCGAAGCACCGGTCACTTCAAGGTTCACCTTGGCGCTGATTTCGCCTTTGGCCAGAACGCGGATACCGTCCAGCTTGCGGCGCACCAGACCGGACGCAACCAGAGCGTCTTCGGTGATCTCAGCCGAAGCGTCCAGCTTGCCGGCTTCGACGAATTTCTGGATCAGACCCAGGTTGATAACGGCGAATTCCTTGCGGTTCGGCTTGTTGAAGCCGCGCTTGGGCAAACGCTGGTACAATGGCATCTGACCGCCTTCGTAGCCGTTGATGGCCACGCCCGAACGGGATTTCTGGCCTTTGATACCACGGCCACCCATTTTACCCTTGCCGGAACCCGGACCACGGCCAACGCGGGTGCGTTTCGGGCTTGCGCCTGGATTGTCGCGCAGTTCGTTCAGTTTCATGTCGCTTCTCCTAAGCCGGATATGACCCCGAAGCGTGATGGGCCAAACACGGCATTTCTTGGTTTTGATTCTCGTGGCGGAAAGCCACCGCAGGCGTATAGGCCCGATAACCGCACTTGACAAGCCTGTAGATCGCCCTGCGCCGCGGGGTGCTGGCATAGGGTCCCGAGCCAAGTGTTACACAAAGGGCACCTCTGCCGACCTTTGACCGAAAAGTGACCGTGAAATGCAGCGCCTTTTTCAAAAAACCGCTTGCTATGTCGGGGTGGTCGTCTATCCGGTGGCCAGCAAACACTTGACTGGCAGGCGTATGACTGAACCCTTTCTTCCGCTCCGCGACAAGCCGGAGACCACCGCCGCACGTAACTGGGTAACAACGCTTGCCAAATATCGCGAACCGGACCAGATGCGCAGCTCTTTTGAGCTGGGCGTGAGCATCATTCCCTTTTTCGGGCTGTGGGCTTTGTCCTGGATGTCACTTTCAGTCAGCTATTGGCTGGCCTTTGCGCTTTCGGTCCTCAATGCGGCCTTTCTACTGCGCTTGTTTGCCATCCAGCATGATTGCGGGCACGGCGCATTCTTTAAAAACCGGGCCGTCAGCGACTGGGTTGGGCGGGGTCTTGGGGTTCTGACACTAACACCATATGATGTCTGGCGCCGCACGCACTCCGCACATCACAACAGTTCAGGCAACCTGGACAAGCGCGGGATGGGCGATATCCACACCCTGACCGTGGCCGAATATCGCGCCAAAACACCGTTGAGCCAGTTCTGGTATCGCGTGTACCGGAACCCGATCACTCTGTTCGTGCTTGGCCCTGGCTATCTGTTCTTGTTTCAAAACCGCCTTCCGCTGGGTCTGACAGACAGCGTCAGGTTCTGGGTCAGCGCGATGGCGACCAATCTTGCCATTCTGGTTGCCCTCGTGGCCATCTACTATTTTGGCGGGCTGATGCCGATGCTGCTGATCTTTCTGCCGTCGACACTGATTGCCGCAACGGCCGGAGTTTGGCTGTTTTATGTACAACACCAGTTCGAGAATACGCATTGGGACGCGGATGCAGACTGGCAACTGCATGAAGCGGCGCTGCACGGAAGTTCGCACTATATCCTGCCCTCGGTGTTGCAGTGGTTCAGTGCCAATATCGGCATCCACCATGTACACCACCTTTACAGCCGCATTCCGTTCTACCGCCTGACCGAAGTGCTGCGCGATCATGAAGAACTGGCAAACAGCAACCGGATGACCATCCGGGAAAGCCTCGCCAATGCGCGGCTTCACCTGTGGGACGAGAAGAACCGTCGTCTGTTGTCCTTTGCCGAGGCCCGCGCACTTTACGAGTAACGGGCATGTCCGGCAGTTTGGTTTCTGAAATCTCAGCGCGTCCCTTGCGTCAACAGCAGGTGTTTGGCGCGGGATAGTCTTGATCCATCGCGACGACTTTCTTGGGCGTTATTTTGACAGAGAATGCGCGCGTCACAAACCGGTATTCAGCCGGCGCAAAGGCAGGCGCAGCAACAGTGCCTTCATCCGGATTGCGGCTGGTTTGGTCGCCGACGCCTGGACGGGACAGCGATCGCGATTGACGCAAACCGCATCGCGCCAACATTGCTGCGAAAAGGGCGCGTGACCATCTGGTGACATGAACACCACTCTGCACGGCATTTGTGATGACCAAGTGCAGCCGTTCACCCCGTTCGTCGACGCTGGGCCAGGCTGCGGCACCGAAAAAGAATATTCGCCACCCCGGGAATGTGGGTACGGCGGAAATCGGTCATGCCCTTGCACAAATCGAACGAAATACCTTGTCACACCCCCGCCCCGATGCCATATGCAAAGAGCTTACGTTTTTCTATTCGACCTACTGTCTCCTTCATCGGCAGTCAGTCTATCGATACAGACCGACGACGCCAGGCTGCCGCAACTCCGTGGGCAGCACTCAAACAGGAGACACGGATATGCCAGCAGGCACCGTAAAATGGTTCAACACCACCAAAGGCTTCGGCTTCATCGCACCGGAAGAGGGCGGCAAAGATGTATTCGTACACATCTCGGCTGTCGAACGTTCGGGCCTGACCGGTCTGGCCGACAACCAGAAAGTCACGTACGAGCTGCGCGCCGGCCGTGACGGCCGCGAAAGCGCTGACAGCATCCAGCTGGCCTGAGCTTGATATCGGGTGAGGGGATCCCCCCTCGCCCCTTTCCCGCCACAACCTCGGGTGGCAGGCAGGACACATCACGTCCACGTGATATCTGCCCTAGAATTGACCAAATATCATATCATGATGAAATTGGTTTCAGTTTCATTGGTCATTCGACGAGGGTTTCGATGTTTACACGCCGTATTTTTCTGGCCGGAACAGCAGCCAGCATGTTGCCGGGCATCGCCAGCGCCAAAAAGGCGGTCGAGTATGATCCGACACCGCAATTCGTGCGCATCAAGAAACAGTTTGTACCCGGTCAGCTGCTGGTCGCGCCCCGGTCGTTCTATCTTTACTTGGTCACTGAATCTCGCAAGGCGATCCGCTATGGATGCGGCGTCGGCAAGGCAGGGCTGGAGTTTACCGGCACGGCCACCATCGATGTGAAAAAGGAATGGCCGACCTGGCGCCCGACCGATGAGATGATCGAACGTGA
>NZ_JBXWSM010000039.1:0-38280 GCF_059613405.1 Ruegeria sp. BHSA118 | reverse complement strand
CTCGACTTCGACCCATGCGGGCAAGTGGGAAAAGTCCAAGTTCATGGGGATCGAGCTGACCAACAAGACACTCGGCGTCATTGGTGCGGGGAACATCGGTGGCATCGTGTGCGAGCGTGCGCTTGGCCTGAAGATGAAAGTCATCGCCTATGATCCCTATCTGGGCGAAGAGAAAGCCGCCAAGATGGGCGTGGAAAAGGTTGAGCTGGACGAGTTGCTGTCGCGCGCTGACTTCGTCACCCTGCACGTGCCGCTGACGGATCAGACCCGCAATATTCTGAGCCGTGAGAACCTTGCCAAAACCAAGAAGGGCGTGCGCATCATCAACTGCGCTCGTGGTGGTCTGGTGGATGAGGAGGCTTTGGCCGAGGCGCTGCAATCCGGTCACGTTGCTGGCGCCGCGTTTGACGTGTTCGGTGAGGAACCCGCCAAGGACAACCCCCTGTTCAATCTGCCAAACGTGGTCTGCACGCCGCATCTTGGTGCAGCAACGACTGAAGCGCAGGAGAATGTGGCGCTGCAGGTGGCCGAGCAGATCTCGAACTATCTGCTGACAGGTGCGGTCGAGAACGCTTTGAACATGCCCAGTGTGACGGCGGAAGAAGCCAAGGTGATGGGGCCGTGGATCAAGCTGGCCGGCCATCTGGGCAGCTTCATCGGCCAGATGACGGATGAGCCGGTCAAGGCGATCAATATCCTGTATGATGGTGTGGCCGCTGAAATGAATCTGGCGGCGTTGAACTGCTCGGTGGTCGCCGGGATCATGAAAAAGTTCAACCCCGAGGTTAACATGGTGTCGGCCCCGGTTGTTGCCAAGGAACGTGGGATCAAGATCTCGACCACCAATCAGGACAAATCGGGTGTTTTTGATGGCTATATCAAGGTCACGGTCGTAACGGACAAGCGTGAACGGTCGATCGCTGGTACGGTGTTCAGCGATGGCAAGCCGCGTTTCATCCAGATCAAGGGCATCAACATCGATGCCGAGGTCGGCGCTCATATGCTGTACACCACCAACGAAGACGTGCCCGGCATCATCGGCACGCTGGGTCAGACCATGGGCGAGAACAACGTCAACATCGCGAACTTTACCCTCGGTCGATCCGAGGCCGGCGGAGAAGCGATTGCGTTGCTTTATGTCGACGAACCCGTTCCGGCTGAGGCACGCGCCAAGCTGGCGGAAACGGGTCTGTTCACGCAGATCAAGCCGCTGGAATTTGATGTCGCCTGACGTGGCCTGTTGAGTTTGAGAAACAGTTCAGGACCCGGTTGACCGAAGGCCCGGGTCCTTTGTTTTCTCAGGCTGCAATCTGCGGCACAAGCGAGCTGAACCTTACCGTCGGAGGACCTATGACACAGCCTGTCTACGTTGTTGGTGATCTGCACGGGCAGGTGGCCGAGCTGGAACGCGCGCTGTCTCTGATCCAAAGTGATGGCGGCCCGGATGCCCAGATCGTGTTTCTGGGTGATTATGTGGATCGCGGCCCTGACAGCCGCGGGCTGATCGAGCGTCTGATTGCCGGGCGCGATGCGGGCCTGAAGTGGATCACTCTGCTGGGCAATCACGATCGCATGTTTGCCTGGTTCATGGAGGACACTCCGCGCCACGATCCGCATTTGTTGGTGGGATACCACTGGCTGCATGACAGGTTGGGCGGGGTCGAAACCCTGCGCAGCTATGGGGTGGAATTCGAAGGTCAGATCCGCCTTGAAAACCTGCACCGGATGGCACAGGCAGCCGTGCCGAAATCGCACCTGACCTTTCTGCGCGATCTGGTGGTGATGCATCAGACGCCCGAGATTGCCTTTGTTCATGCGGGTATCCGTCCGGGTGTGCCACTGAATGAACAGCAGGCAAGTGATCTGATCTGGATCAGACAGGACTTCCACGACTACCAAGGCCCGCATCCCAAACTGATCGTTCATGGACACACGCCTGTGGATCAGGCGACGCATTATGGCAACCGGATCAATCTGGACACGGGGGCCGGGTACGGACGCCCGACGGGCGTCGCCGTATTCGAGGGACAGAATTGCTGGGAACTGACCGAACAGGGTCGAACACCGTTGACGCCCTGAGTCTGCTCGCCTGGGTATGACATTGGAGAATTAATATGTACGTCGCCACTTTGCTGACCAACCCGGCTGCACCCTCGCTGGACCGCGCCTTGCCGGAATCGCTGCGCAACGCGTGGGGCGGTGGGGATGTTCAATGGCTCAGCCCGGACGAGGCGGTCGAGTTTGACCTGCGCGACATGCCCGCCAATCGCTGGGACGTTTGGGCAGACTTGCAGGGCATGGGCGTGGACCTGATTGTGCAGCCCGCACAGGGGCGGCGTAAACAGATGCTGCTGGCCGATATGGACAGCACCATGATCCAGCAGGAATGCATTGATGAACTGGCGGACGAAGCTGGCGTCGGCGAAAGGGTCAAGGACATCACCGCCCGCGCCATGAACGGAGAGTTGGATTTCGAAGGTGCCCTGATCGAACGGGTTGGTCTGCTGAAGGATCTGGATGAAAGCGTCATTGGCAAAGTCCTGCGCGAACGGATCACCCTGATGCCCGGCGGACAGGCGTTGCTGGCAACGATGCGGGCTAACGGAGCCTATGCTGCGCTGGTGTCCGGTGGCTTTACCGCCTTCACCGCGCGGGTGGCAGAACTGCTGGGGTTCGATGAAAACCGCGCCAACACTCTGCTGGCCGCAGATGGCAAACTGACGGGCGATGTGGCGCGTCCTATTCTGGGACGTCAGGCCAAAATCGAGGCGCTTGAACAGATCTCCACTCGCCTTGGCCTGTCCGAGGATGACGTGATCGCCGTCGGCGACGGGGCCAATGATCTGGGCATGCTGGGGCGGGCCGGAACCGGGGTTGCCCTTCATGCCAAACCGTCGGTGGCCGCGAAATGCGATGTGCGGGTGAATCACGGCGACCTGACGGCACTGCTTTACCTGCAAGGGTACAGTCGCGCGGATTTTGTCGAATCCTGACAGGGCTTTTCATTATTTAACATTTGTGTTAAATAATGGTCATGAGCACGCTTCTGACCACCTTTTCCGCTTTGTCCGATGCCACCCGGTTCTCGATTGTCGAGCAACTGATGGAGCAGGGCGAACTGCCCGCCGGTGACCTGATCGAAGGGCGCGGAATCTCCGGCGCTGCGATTTCGCGCCATCTGAAAGTATTGCGCGAAGCCGGGCTGGTTGAACAGCGCGTGCGGGGCACCCAACGGATGTACTCCATCCGGCCCGACGGGCTGCGGATGATTGCCGACTGGACGATCTCCAAACGGCAATTCTGGGAAAGCAGCCTCGATCGCCTCAGTGATATCATCGAAAGGGAGAATTCATGGCCGACCTGAAACTGGAACGGGACTTCCCCGTCAGCCCAGAAGACCTGTTTGCATGGATCAGCGACGGCAGCCGGTTGTTGCAATGGTGGGGGCCCGAAGGGATGCACGTGCCTGAACACAATCTGGATTTCTCGCGCACCGGCCCGTGGTATTCGGTCATGGAAAACGGCGAGGGCCAGCAATACAAGGTCTCGGGCCACGTCACGCATGTCGACCCGCCGAACTCGGTCGGGTTTACCTGGGGCTGGCATGACGATCAGGATCAGCGCGGGGCTGAAAGCCACGTCACCTTCACAGTCACAGCGACAGGCACAGGGTCACGCCTGGTCTTGGACCACCGCGAACTGGCCGATGCCGAAGCCGCCGCGAACCACAATCAGGGCTGGACGTCTTCGCTGCGCAAACTCGAAGCGAAGTGCAAATAAGGTTTCATCAGGGAGGAGCGATATGCCCCAATATTTGTTTGTCTATCACGGGGGACACACCCCGACCGACCCCGCCGAGATTGAGGCGACCATGGCCGCTTGGGGCGCATGGTTTCAGGGTATGGCCGAAGCGTTAGAGATCCCCGGCAACCCGGTCGGACAATCCTATACGGTCAGCAGCAGCGGGGTTGTCGACAATGGTGGTGCAAACCCGGCCTCGGGCTTTACCGTGATCAAGGCCGACAGCATCGACGCCGCGACCGAGATGGCCAAGGGCTGTCCGATGGTTGTCAACGGCTCGGGCTCGGTTGAAGTGGCCGAGGTGCACGAGATCGAGATGTAGCGGCCTTAGCCGGGGAAACCCGGCGCAGGTTTGATCACGCCGCATTCCAGCCCCCGGCGGCTGTATTGCGTGGCGTTCATGAATTTGCGGGTGGCCGGGTGATCGGCCTCCAGCACACCAAGGCTGACAAGAATGGCGGCAATCGCGCATTCGCTGGCCCGTGTGGTGCCATCGGTGATCTTCAGCGCAACGCCCATGCGTTTTTCCGGGATGATGGCCACGAACACGGCCTCGGCCCCGGTCTTGATGGCAACACGTCCGTTCATCGCGCGCATCAGTTCGGTGCAGGCGCGGGTTTCCCCGGCAACCAGTTCCGGGTGTTTGACCATCGCGGCCACAAGCTGAGCTGCTGCGTCGCTGGAGCGATCAGACCTGTCCGAAGCGCTGGCAAACCAAGCCATCGAACGTGCCAAACCGAAAAGCGATGTGGCGAAATTCGGGGCGGAACAACCATCGATGCCGTATGCCGGGCTGGTCTCGCCTGTTGTTTCTTCGACGGCAGACAGGCAGGCTTGTTGCACCGGATGATCAATTTCAAGGTATTCCGGCCCGGCGCCCATGTGCTGTGCCAAAGTCAGAAACCCGCAATGTTTGCCCGAGCAATTGTTGTGGATCTGGCAAGGCGTGTCGTCCGCCAAAATCAGCCGGTCGCGCGCGGCGGTGTCGGCGGGTTCCTGTGGGCCGCACCGCAGATCGTGCTCGTTCAACCCAAGATGGTCCAGCCACGCCGTCACGCGATCCGTGTGGATTGCCGCCCCGTTATGCGAAGCGCAGGCCAACGCGAGGAGTTCGCTGGTCAGGCCGTATTTCGCCGCTGCCCCTGATGTGACCAACGGAAGCGCTTGAATCATCTTGGCGGATGACCGCGGGTATATGACGGATTGTGGGTTGCCCCAACTGCGCACGATCTGGCCCGTGTCATCGCAAATAACCGCATGACCCAGATGCAGACTTTCCAGCAGAGGGCCGCGCCAAAGTTCTGTCATGGGTACGGGCTGCGTCATCTGGACCTCCGAAATTTATGCGCAAAATTCTGCCAATCGCCCTTTCGCCTGTGGCGAAACCTGCGTTAGTGTGTGTATGTCGGCAAACATCGGAAGACGCAAACGAATAGACGAACCGGCAGGGTTCGCAGACGTGTCCGATGGGTATGAGGTAAGGGTCGAGCTAGGAGGCTGGACAAATGGGATCAATGCTCGTTCGTACGATTGCGGGCCTGTGTGTGGCAGGCATCGCCGCAACTTCTGCAATCGCCCAACAGGCGACAAGCACCAACCGCGTTGCTGCAAAAACGGATTGGAGCGTTTTTGTCGAAGACGATCCCACCGAATGCTGGAGCGTTTCGGCACCCAAGGAAACCGTGAACACCCGCGGTGGACGCGTGGTTTCCGTACGACGCAGCGATATCCTTCTGTTTGTGTTCTATCGTCCGAATGCCGAGGTGAAGGGCCAATTGACCTTTACCGGCGGCTACCCGTTTGCCGCGGGTTCGACGGTGAACCTGAACGTGGACGGGACCGAGTTCGAACTGTTCACAGAAGGCGAATGGGCCTGGGCCGCGTCGGATGCGGATGATGCCAAGATCATCACCGCCCTGAAGCGCGGAACCGAGGCTGTTCTGACCGCCCGGTCCGAGCGTGGGACGCAGACGAAAGACACCTTCTCGCTGCTGGGCTTTACCGCAGCGATTGAAGACGCTGAAAAGCGCTGCACCAACTGATCTTATCGCGCCGATTGTTCAAAAGGCCCCGCCTGGTCGCGGGGCTTTTGACGTATGGTAATCTGCCAGTTTTGATCCGCATCAAAGTTTCGCATCCGGCAATGTGAACTAAGTGGTTCAGCCACTGAGAGAGGACATCGTGATGAAACAGAAAACTTGGATCACTCTGGTTCTGGCCGCATCCGTCGCAGTACTGAGCGCTTGCGAGAAGACCGCGGATTCCTATCCGATATCGGGCGAACAATGTGGCCCGAAAGATCCGGTTCAGACCCTGGACGCCAATGATTGCTATACACCGCCGCCGGTAAACTGATCAAAAAGGCCCGGCATGTACATCGTGCCGGGCCTGCCGGCCCAGGAAACCTTTTGATCTTTGCGCAGGTTCCTATATAGAGGCGCATCCCAAGTCCGATTCCTTTGAGATACGCCAATGTCGCCCAAAGCGCCGATCACCCAAGACGTCATGACCATCCCGCGCAAACTGCCCGACGGGAAGGTGAACCTTGTCGGCCTTACGCGCGACAGGCTGCGCGACACCTTGATTGAACACGGCACGCCCGAGAAACAGGCCAAGATGCGCACCGGCCAGATCTGGCAATGGATCTATCAATGGGGTGTGCGCGATTTTGCCCAGATGACCAATCTCGCCAAAGCCTATCGCGCACAACTGGCCGAGCATTTCGTCATCGAAATCCCCGAAGTGGTGACGCGTCAGGTGTCCGAGGATGGTACCCGTAAATACCTGTGCCGCATCGCCGGCGGGCATGAGGTCGAGGTGGTCTATATCCCCGAGGAGGATCGCGGAACCCTGTGCATCTCGTCCCAGGTGGGGTGCACGCTGACCTGTTCGTTCTGTCACACCGGAACCCAAAAACTTGTAAGAAACCTGACATCCGCCGAAATCGTCGGCCAAATCATGATGGCGCGCGACGATCTTGAGGAATGGCCAACCCCCGGCGCACCAAAGGACGAAACCCGCCTGCTGTCGAACATCGTTCTGATGGGCATGGGCGAGCCGCTTTACAATTTCGAAAACGTCCGCGACGCGATGAAGATCGCCATGGACCCCGAGGGCATTTCGCTGTCGCGCCGGCGGATTACCCTGTCGACCTCGGGCGTGGTGCCCGAGATCGCGCGCACGGCCGAGGAAATCGGGTGCCTTCTGGCGATCTCGTTCCACGCCACCACCGATGAAACCCGCGACGTTCTGGTGCCAATCAACAAACGTTGGAATATCGAGGAACTGCTGACCGCTTTGGCCAGCTATCCCAATGCTTCGAACTCTGAGCGGATCACGTTTGAATACGTGATGCTGGATGGTGTGAATGACAGTGACGAAGACGCGCATCGTCTGATCGATCACATCAAGCGCCACAAGATTCCGGCCAAGATCAACCTGATCCCGTTCAATGAATGGCCCGGTGCACCGTACAAGCGCAGCTCGAACAACCGCATCCGCGCCTTCGCCAACATCATCTATCAGGCCGGCTATGCCTCGCCCATCCGCAAGACGCGCGGCGAGGACATCATGGCGGCTTGCGGTCAGTTGAAGTCGGCAACCGAACGGGCGCGCAAATCACGCAAACAAATCGAGGCTGAAACGGGTCTGAGCCGATAGGGTTTGGTCGATCTCGGCTTGGCTTGATCAGATCGCGCCGAAAGTGTTTTCTGGCTCCGTCCGCACGTCAAAATTGTTTTGTTCAAACTTAATGTTTCAGATGCTGAAACCACATGCATAATTTGCTATATTTCTCGTGCCCGTCGCTGAATTTGCCTCTTCAATTCGATGCACAAGCCGGTGAGGTGTCCGGGTGAGAGGTGGCAAGTTTTTGCGATTCCGCTAGACTGTTTCAGGTGGTGCAGAAGGCGCTCAGGTGAACTGAATTTCAGGTGGGCCACGATTATGAATGCAAGTTCTTTTTCGATCATCCGTTATGGCGCCGCTGCGCTTGCTATCGTTTCAGGTTCAGGCTTGGCTGTCGCTGACGGCCAGGACGCTCATATCGCAATCGAAAACCCTGCCCAGCTGAACAAACAGGAGGCTTTGGAACACTACCGATCCCTCGACCGCCGCATGGCGCGGGGCTACGCCGTGGCGCAACTGGACCTGATCCTCAACTACCAAAGCTGGCCGCTTTTCAACGATGCGCCCTATATTTCGGCGACCCACGGACAAAGGTATGTGAACAGCTATGCCAATCGCATGGCGCATAACTACGCGACGTTGCAGGAAGGTGAGGAACTTCCAATGGGGTCGGTTCTTGCCAAGGACAGCATGACCGTGACGGATGAAGGTCGCGTGTATCCCGGGGCCATGTTCATAATGGAGAAACTGGCAGAAGGTGCCAGCCCGGACACGGCGGATTGGCGTTACATCATGGTCTTGCCGGACGGTTCGGTGTTTGGGGACACTATGGGCGACCGCGCCGGTGCTGTGGCCTATTGCCATGTCTGCCACGAACAGGTGGCAGATCGGGACTATACGTTTTATGTACCGGAAGACTATCGAACGCGCGATTGAGCCAGCTCAGGCTTTTGCGTCCGGCAGCTTCAATTCCGTTGCTTCGCGGCGGCTGAGCTGTTCGCCCTGCTTGCGTTTTGACAGAACTTCGCGGGCCAGCGCGTATTTCTCGTCCTGCCAGAAAATCAAGCAGCCGTTGCAACCTTTGCCGCAGCAACCCTCGGTGCCGATGCGGTTGGTTTTGAACCGGCGTTCGTTACCGTATTCGCCGATCTTTTCAACCAAGGCGTCGCGGCGGCGGGCATAGGCGCCAGGATTGTCACGGCCCGTGGTTTCCAACCCCTGCACCAGCTTGTCAAAGCGGATGCGGCTCCAGTGTTCGTCTGTCAGGGCGCGTTCCTTGCGCAGGACGGAATAGGCGGGGAACCGGGCGCGCAGATCGTCGGCATCCTCGTGGTCGAACAGGGTGAAGGGCAGGCGGATCACTGTTTTAGTGCTGCCATGCACCACGTCCATCCGCGCACCATCGGATGCGCGTTCGAAATCATAAACCCGCAGCAGAACCGTCTCGCGCGAGATGGGCGAGACGAAATCCAGCACATCGCCCGGTTCCAGCTTGTTCTTTACCTCGACCAGAAAGGCATCCTCGGTCACTTCGGTCACGATCCCCGCATACTCCCACTGCGCGATCGAAGCGGTGTGTTCGTAGTCATGCGCATAGTTGGTCAGCCGCCCTTCGTGGAAGGCCAGCGTATAGCCGCGGTTCCCGACGGTTTCGAGTTCGCGCATATAGGGCTTCGGATCCCAGTTCTCGGGGTCCGCGTGATAGTCGTCGATGGCCATCCGGTAGGCCCGGGCGACGATGGCGGCGTAGTATTCCGACTTGCCGCGCCCTTCGACCTTGAGGCTGTCGACGCCGATCTTCAGGTATTCGTCCAGCTTGGGCATGATGCACAGATCGCGCGAATTCAGGATATACGATCCGCGATCATCCTCCTCGATCGGCATCAGGTCACCGGGGCGGCAGCCTTCTTCCAGCAGGAACTCGAACAGGTCGGCGTTTTCCTCGGTGATGCGGAGTTCCTGATGCGTGCCGTCCTTGAGGCGCAGCTTCAGGCCATAGTTCCAGCGGCAGGAATTGGCGCAATTGCCCTGGTTGGCGCCGCGTTCGGCCATGAAGTTCGACAGCAGGCAGCGGCCCGAATAGGTCATGCACATGGCACCGTGGACGAAGGCTTCTAGCTTGATATCAGGGCATTTCTCACGGATCTCGACCAGTTCGGGATAGGAAACCTCGCGGGCCAGAACCACCAGTTCTGCGCCCTGATCCTGCCAGAACTTCACCGACAGCCACGAACAGATATTGGCTTGCGTCGAGATATGCAGCGGCAGTTCCGGCGCTCGCTCACGGACATATTGGAACACACCCGGATCAGCGATGATCAACCCATCGGGCTTCACCTTGCGCACAGTGTCGATGTACTCATCCAGTTTCGGGATGTCTTTGTTATGCGAAAACAGGTTCAGCGTCAGATAGGCGCGTCGGCCATGGTTGTGGCAGAACTCGACCCCTTCGATCACCTCGTCCAGCGAAAACTCGGACTTGGTGCGCAGCGACATATCCGGCGTACCCAGATACACGGCGTCTGCCCCATAGAGGATGGCGAGTTTCAGTTTGCGCAGATTGCCCGCAGGCATCAGCAACTCGGATCTGGGCTGGGTCATGGAAGCTACCTGACAAAGGATCAAGGCGGCCTTCTACGCCAAATGGGTCGAGTCCAAAACCCCATTATCTGCGACGGAACCGCGCTGTACCGATGACCTTGACCAGTTGCTGCCGCACCGGTTCGGGTTGTGCCTCGACCGCGTTCAGAACCTCGCGCAGTTCGGCGCGCAGCCCATGCATCTGATCAATCAATGAGATCATCATCGACAGCGCATCGGCCTCCATGTCGTACTGTTCATGCAACTCGCAGGCCAGTTCCAGCCGGGCAACGTCGATACTGTGATAGACCAGCCCTTGATCCGATTGTTCCGGAATCACGATTTCCGCCGCCAGGTATTCGGTCAGGCGGTCCGAGGTCAGGCGCGAGACGGTTTCGATCAGTTCCTTTTCGGTCAGGGTCATAGCTGCATTCCTTTCCGCGGATCGTAGCGGTGCGTATCGCGCCAGGTCTCCATGAACTGCCTGAGGTCATCATCGACCTTGTCAGGCATCGCAACGGTCAGTTCGATCAGTTGGTCGCCGCGCTGGGATGAGCCGCGTTTTTTCACCCCTTTACCGCGCAGGCGAAGGGTCTTGCCGCTGCTGGTGCCCGCTGGAACATTGACGTTCACACCGCCATCGATGGTGGGGGCGGCGACTTTTCCGCCCAGAATGGCCTCATCGATTGTGATCGGCAGCGTAATAAGGATGTCGTCGCCCTGACGTTCAAAAACCGGGTGCTTGGCGACCGAAACCGTCACCAGTGCGTCACCCGGAGGGCCTTCGCCATATCCCGGCGCGCCTTTGCCGCGCAACCGGATGGTCTGGCCGTCGGTGATCCCTGCCGGGATTTTGACCTCGATCCGGTCGCCGTCGGGCAGGGTCAGTTTCTGACTGGCCCCGAACACGGCATCAAGGAAGCTGATTTGAAGCGAGTAGTTCAGATTGTGGCCCGGTGCGTGAAACTCTTGGCCGCGCTGGCCGCCAAAACCGCCGCGACCGCGCATGAACTCGGCGAAGATGTCTGACATGTCGTCGGGATCTGCCTGACGCCCGCGATAGGGGTTTCCAGCGGCCTCGGCATAGTCCCGGTAATATTGCTGTTGCGGGCGCTCCTGACCCGAGGCGTCTATTTCCCCGTTGTCGAAACGCGCACGTGTTTCAGGATCTTTCAACAGATCATAAGCAGCGGCGGCGGCCTTGAACTTGGCCTCGGCCGTGGCATCGCCGGGTTTCAGGTCTGGGTGGCATTCCTTGGCAATACGCCTGTAGGCTTTCTTGATCTCGGCTGCGCTGGCGTCTTTCGGTACGCCAAGGACGGAATAGGGATCGTCGCTCATCTCACACTCACGGGTCAGGGACAGGTCTGATCTTGATGAATGTGTTCTACCACGTGTTTTCAACGGGTCAAAAGGAAGAGGCGATTGAATTGTCTCGAAAAAACTCAGAAGCCTGCTAATATCTTCATATTTCTGATTGTAGATTGACGGAGGCCATCCCATGTCGCGCAGAATCAAATCCGCTTTGGCCCTGCTGGCCGGCAATGCCATCGGGCTGTTGCTGGCTTCGCTGATACTGGCCGGTTTCGCGATCAAGCCGATCTCATTTATCGTGGTTGTGATCGTTTTCACCGTCGTTCAGGTGATCGCCGAGCCCTTGATACTGAAACTTGGCGAAAAGAAAGCGCCCGCATTGAAAGGCGGGATCGCCCTGGTCGTGACATTTGTGGGCCTGTTCGTAACCGACCTCATCGCGTCGGGGCTGACCGTTGGCGGGGTTTCGAACCTGCTGGCGGCAACGCTGCTGGTCTGGCTGGGGGCGTTGATCGCCAGCGTTGTGCTGCCGATCTACGTGTTCAAAGAACTGCGTGAGCCCAAGAAGTAATCACAGCGCGTTCAGGCTGGCCTCGATGGCTTGCCACAGCTCTTCCACGGGTTCGCATCCGACGGACAAGCGAATGAAGGCCGGATCAACGTCGTCGCCCCAGCGCGCGCGCCGCTCGGCCGAGCTGTGGACACCCCCGAAAGACGTGGCCGGGCGCAGAAGCGGGCAATTGTTGATGAAGGCTTCGGCTTTCTCTTCACTTTCCAGTGTCAGGGACAGCAGAAACCCGTAGCGTGCCGTCTGTGCCTGCGCCAGTTTGTGGGATGGATCGCCCGGCAGACCCGGATAGCGGACCTGTTTAACTGCGGGATGTGACGTCAATCGTTCGGCCAACACCTGCGCCGAGCTGCACATACGGTCGAAGCGTACATCCAGCGTTTCAAGGCCGCGGTGCAGCAGCCATGCTTCATGTGGCCCCGGAATCGAGCCGGAAACTTTCCGCCATTCCTCGACCCGTTCCATGATGTCGTCGTTGCCGCTGGCCACATGACCCATCAGCATGTCGGAATGCCCGCCCATCGCCTTGGTGTCGGACGAGACAACCACATCGATGCCCAGATCGAGAGGACGCTGACCCAACGGAGTCATCGTCGTGTTGTCGGCAATAGTTATGCCCCCGGCAGCGCGCACCTGTTCGGCAACCACTGCCAGATCGATCATATCCAAACCGGGGTTTGAGGGGCTTTCTACAAAGACAACATCGAACCCGTCAAAACCGCCGTTGGTAAAGGCGACAGTGGGTCGTTCCTCGACGGTCACGCCCAGACGTGAAAGGAAACGATCCGCCAGCAGGCGTGTCACGTAGTACCCGTCCGACGGGATCAGCAGGCGTGATCCGGCCTTCAGGGTCGCGAACAACGCTGCCGAGATCGCTGCCATCCCCGAAGGGAATGTCAGGCAGGGCGCGTCTTCCAAATGCGACAGAACATGCTCCAGATGCTCCCAGGTTGGGTTGTCGACGCGGCCATAGGTGCGCAAACCTTCCGTCACGCCGGGCAGGTGGTACATGCTGCTTTGGGTAAGCGGCAGGGTTACCGGCTCACCGGCGTTCAACGCATTTCCACGCAGATGCAGCATCTCTCCGGTCTTGGGTGCCATGGTTCAGCGCCCCGGAATTTCGTCGCGGGGTGGGGCGGGCTCCCAGTTTTCGATGATCTCGACCGCTTCCTGCGCCGTGTCCACAAAGCGGAAAAGGTCAAGATCCTCGTCCGAGATGGTTCCGGCATCCGCCAGGGCTTTCCAGTTGATGACCTTTTCCCAGAATTCGCGACCAAACAGCAGGAAGGGCACGCGGTCCATCCGGCCGGTCTGAATCAGGGTCAGGGATTCGAACAGCTCGTCCAATGTGCCGAAACCACCGGGGAAAATCGTGATGGCGCGGGCGCGCATCAGGAAGTGCATCTTGCGGATGGCGAAATAGTGGAAGTTGAAGCTGAGATCCGGCGTCACATAAAGGTTCGGGGCCTGTTCGTGCGGCAGAACGATATTCAACCCGATGGAACATCCGCCCGCGTCCTGTGCCCCACGGTTGCCTGCCTCCATCACACCGGGGCCGCCGCCCGTGACGATCACGTTTTCACGGCAGCCGGTCTCGTTCGATTTCACGGTCATCAGCCGCGCGAACTCGCGCGCCTCGTCATAATAGGCCGACAGACCAGCCAGCGTTTCCGTTCGTGCGGTGTGTTTCTGCGATGGTTCAGGGATGCGCGCGCCGCCGAACATCACGATGGTCGAGGTGATCTCGCGCTCGCTCATGATCATCTCGGGTTTCAACAGTTCCAGTTGCAGACGTACCGGGCGCAGCTCGTCCCGGCACAGGAATTCATCATCGGCAAAGGCAAGGCGATAGGCGGACGATCGCGTTTGCGGCGTGTCCGGCACTTCGCTCGCGGTCGAGCGATCTGTCTGCGCATCGCGAAACGGATTGTGGCGGTCTTCTCTCATGGGTGATCGATCCCTGCTTGCGTGTTTTCCAAACAGCTATAGGGTTCGCGGGCAGAGCGCCAGTCACGGAAAGACAAGAATGAATTGGAAAAACGAAATATCAGCGGCGCGGGATCGCATCGCCGGACATACGCAGGTGACGCCGGTGATCGAGAGCCGAATTCCGGGCCACCCCATTGAACTGAAGCTGGAGCATATGCAGCACACGGGCAGTTTCAAGGCGCGCGGTGCGTTCAATACGTTGCTGAGCCTCGACGTACCCGATGCAGGTGTCGTGGCTGCATCCGGTGGCAATCATGGTGCGGCGGCGGCCTTTGCGGCGCAGGCGCTTGGTTATCCGGCCAAGATTTTCGTGCCCGAACTGGCAGGGCCATCCAAGATTGCATTGATCCGGCAATCCGGCGCGGATCTGAGCGTTGTGCCCGGCGAATACGCCAATGCGCTGACACAGGCGCAGGCGCATGAAGCGGAAACCGGAGCGATGCAGATACACGCCTATGATGCGCCGGCTACCGTGGTGGGGCAGGGGACCTGCTTTGCGGAATGGGATGCGCAGGGTCTACAGGCAGATACGGTGCTGGTCGCCGTGGGCGGGGGTGGGCTGATCGCCGGGGCGTTGGCCTGGTTCGACGGTGCGCGCAAGGTCGTAGCGGTCGAACCCCAGACCTCTTGCGCATTGAATGCGGCGTTGCAGGCCGGTGAACCGGTGGATGTTTCCGTATCCGGGATCGCGGCAAACGCCCTGGGCGCGCGCCGGATCGGGCAGATCTGTTTTGATTTGGCACAGGGGATGACGTCAGTCCTGGTGTCGGATGATGCCATCGCGGCGGCTCAGAAGATGTTGTGGCAGGCGCATCGTATTCTGGTGGAACCGGCGGGCGCCACGGCGTTGGCAGCCTTGACCTCGGGCGTGTACCGGCCCGAACCGGGCGAACGCGTGGCCGTTCTGGTGTGCGGTGCGAATATTGCGCCGGACCCGCTTGCGGGGTGAATTATCTGGTTGAGGATGGGTCTTGTAGATTTTATCTATAATTTATGACCGCTACGATCTCGGACACGATTTACCAGAACCTCAGCCAGCAGATCATCACCGGAGAGCTGAGCGCCGGGGAAAAGCTGCGGCAGGATCATATTGCCCGCACCTTCGACACCAGCCATGTTCCGGTGCGGGAAGCCCTGTTGCGGCTTGAGGCGCATGGATTGGCCCGGCATGAGCCGCGCCGGGGCATGCGGGTCACGGCGCTGGACCCGGCAGAGGTGCGAGAGGTCATCGAAATGCGCGTGGCGCTGGAAACACTGGCGTTGCAGCAATCGGTGCAGAACATGTCTCCGGTCGCTTTGGACAAAATCGATCGCGCACGCATCGCCTGTGACGAGGCGCAGACGATGCCCCAATGGGAGGCGTTGAACAGAGCATTCCATCGCGCGATCCTGACACCTTGCGGGCTGCCCCGTCTGTTGCACACCATCGACGATCTGCATATCGCAAGCGCACGCCACTTGTTTGCGCACTGGCGGTCGAAATGGGTGCAGCAAACTGACAAGGATCACGCGGCACTTGTTCAGGCACTCAGGCGGAAGGACCTGGGTACGGCAAAAGGTATTCTGACCCGACATATACGCCGCGCCAGCTGATTGCGGGCCTTTCAGACGCAAAATGGCCCGTGTTCGTCGCATTGCGCCATGGGCCCGGCTTGCGTATAGGCCAAACCAACATGAACAGATTCTGTAGGGAGACGCCCCATGTCCAACGCGCAACTGGAAGCCGCCATCGAAGCCGCCTGGGAGGCGCGCGACACGATCACACCCGCCACAGCAGGTGAACAACGCGAAGCGATCGAAGACACGCTGAACGCGCTGGACAGCGGGTCGCTGCGTGTTGCTGAAAAGCTGGAAAACGGCGACTGGCATGTGAACCAGTGGGCCAAAAAGGCGGTTCTTCTGGGCTTTCGCATCAAGGACATGGAAATCCAGACTGGCGGTCCGCAGGACGGCGGCTGGTGGGATAAGGTTGACAGCAAGTTCGCCGGTTGGGGTGAAAATCAATGGCGCTCGGCCGGGTTCCGTGCGGTTCCCAACTGCGTTGTCCGCAAGTCGGCCTATATCGCGCCGGGCGTGGTGCTGATGCCGTCCTTCGTCAACCTTGGCGCCTATGTGGATGAAGGCACCATGGTCGACACCTGGGCGACGGTCGGCTCCTGCGCGCAGATCGGCAAAAATGTCCATCTGTCGGGCGGCGTAGGAATCGGCGGCGTGCTGGAGCCGATGCAGGCCGGCCCGACCATCATCGAGGACAACTGCTTTATCGGCGCGCGCTCCGAGGTGGTCGAAGGCTGCATCGTCCGCGAAGGCTCGGTTCTGGGGATGGGCGTGTTCATCGGCAAATCCACCAAGATCGTGGATCGGGAAACCGGCGAAGTGACATATGGCGAAGTCCCGCCCTATTCTGTGGTTGTCGCGGGTTCGATGCCGTCAAAGAACAACATCAGCCTGTATTGTGCGGTGATCGTGAAGCGTGTGGATGAAAAGACCCGGTCGAAAACCGGCATCAACGAATTGCTGCGGGACTGATCGCCCCGGTTGTACAGAAAGGCCGGAGCTGACCGCTCCGGCCTTTCCAGTTTTTGGGGTGTTTAACTTATGCGACCGAACTTTGGTCTGAGCCTGTCCTGAGATTGTGTCCTGGCTCAGACGAACGCTCTGTGTGGGTCAGCGATTTTCACCCTGCATAGCGTCAACTTCTGAGTTTCCTGCGTTGGTTTCCGTGCCTTCGCTTTCGTTATCGCCGCCGCCTTCGTTGTCGTCGCCGCCTTCGTTATCGCCGCCGCCTTCGTTATCGCCGCCGCCTTCGTTATCGCCGCCGCCTTCGTTATCGCCGCCGCCTTCGTTATCGCCGCCGCCTTCGTTGTCGTCGCCGCCATCGTTGTCGTCGCCGCCTTCGTTGTCGTCGCCGCCTTCGTTGTCGCCGCCGCCTTCGTTGTCGTCGCCGCCTTCGTTATCGCCGCCGCCTTCGTTGTCGTCGCCGCCTTCGTTGTCGCCGCCGCCTTCGTTATCGCCGCCGCCTTCGTTGTCGTCGCCGCCTTCGTTATCGCCGCCGCCATCGTTGTCGTCGCCGCCTTCGTTGTCGCCACCGCTCTCGCTATCGCCACCGCCGTCTTGGGCGTAAGCCACACCTGGCGTCACAAAAGACAGCACAGCGACAGCAGGTACTCCGGAAAGCGCAATCACACTTGCAGTTGTCATCATTAACTTGGACAGAACACTCATTTTAATTCTCCTGTAAAAATGACTTTCGCAGTGGCTCCAGCGTAGAGATGGCCTGTCTTCATCGTTGTGAAAGGCGGAAAACGCGTCGAACTCAGCAGAAAATGGCTAGAATCGCGATTCAAATGTGGCAAAAATGTGCCCGATTCAACTTAAGGAATGGAGTTGAAGTGCTGCTCAATTTTTGGGCGAAAATGGGGAAGGGGCTTTGCTGAGTCGCATTCCTGCAAATCCTCGGGGCCTGTGGGGCGGGCAGGGGGCTGCGGAAGATCCCACGCTCAAAGCCTGGACCGATGGAAGCAGTTGACCCTTCAAAACACCGCGCGTAATGCAGGGCCCATGGAAAAGCAAAAGAAGCCCTCTCGTCAGCAAGTCTATACCCTTCTGGTCCAGATCGGCCGCAAGGACGGCGACGGGCTGCCGGACGGTGCGACGGGGGCGGCACTGATCTGCTACGCCAGTGGTGTGGACGAAGCCGAGGCCGTGCGCGAGACGGTGGCTATTCTGAAGCAGGCCGACACCGCGCCTTTGGATGTCACCGGCTACGGGACCCTAGCCGAGCGTGAGGCACAGGGACATGACATCGAACCGGACGAACGTGCCCTGATGCAGCGCGCGCTGGATGAAAACGCCGTTATCGTCGCGCAGATGACACCGTTCTTCGGGGACGAGTCGCAAGCCTAGTTCCGTAAGCCGAACCATTTGCGGTAGATTTCGTCATAAGTTCCGTCTTCGCGCAATGACAACAGGGCCTGGTTGACATCCTCGACCAGAGGCGACCCGGTCGGGAAAGCGATGCCGTAATTTTCGCGCAGGAAGACGCCGCCTGTCATCGAAGCCGTTCGCCGGCCTTCATGGGCCGCATAATAGGACAGGATCGGCGCGTCGAATACGATGGCATCCAGCTGTTTGGACTGGAACGCATCCAGCATCTGCTCCAGCCCGGGATAGCCGGTGAATTCAATCTCACGCCGGTTCAGAAAACTTGCTGCGGTCGAATCCGAGATTGTCCCGACATTTTTGCCATACAGGTCATTCACCGAATTCACGCTGCCCGTGATCGCATCCACCGTCATCACCGAGGTGATGCGGGCCGTGAAAACGGACACGATGAACAGTGACGAAACAACCAGAACGACACCCAGAAGTCGGCCGAAGGGCGTGCGCGGCATCCTCTCTTCGAACCCGCCGTTCACGACAAGGTTCAGCGCCCACCAGAACGAGGGAAACCAGGCTTCGTTCAGCTTGCGGTCGAAATAGGGTTGGGCACGGCGCTCAAAGCTCCACATCAGCATGCCGCCGCCCAACAGAATGGCAAAGGCCAGGCCGATGGCGATAAACAGCTCTTTAGAGAGCAGCGCATGCAGCAGCGAAGGCTGGCGCGCGGCTTCCGATGGGACCATGATCTGTAGGCCCGCCTCAAAGATCGGCTGGGTGAAGTCCATTTTCGTTTCCCGCAGCGCAGTGATCGAGATATTGGCAACTGCAAGATCCGCGGACCCATTCTGAACCGCCTCCAGCATTTCCGAGAATGAACCGACCCGATTGATGGAATAGTCCCAGTTCAGCGCCTCTGCCAGCGCGGCGAGCAGATCCATCGAAAAGCCGGTATCCGCACCGTCCTCGACATAGGAAAACGGGGGGCGGGTCACCGTCGTGACGGTTAGGGACTGTGCCATGCTCTGCTGCGCTTGGACGACGAAAGTCAGGCAGATCAGTGCGAAGAATGCGCGCTTCATTTTCATTCACCTGTTTCGCGGCCCTGTAACGCGATTGTGCAGCGGGCGGCAAGATGGTCGCCGGGTAAACCACCATGATTTGTTAGGGTGTCGCTTTAATATCTGCTCAGTTGGGTGAAATGATATTTTTGCGAATTGGGGTTGGAAAACCGGCCAATTCGTTGAATCTGTGCGCGAACCCGCGAAAGACACTGTTCCAGAGGCCATTGCATGACCGACCCCGTCCAATTGACAGCCGATCTGATCCGTTGCCCATCGGTCACACCTGCCGAGGGTGGCGCGCTGGTTCTGCTGAGGTCGGTGCTGGCGGATGCGGGGTTTGAATGCACGCGTGTCGACCGTGGTGGCGTCAGCAACCTGTTCGCACGGTGGGGCCGGAAAGGCCATCCGCGCTGTTTCGGGTTCAACGGCCATACTGATGTTGTGCCGGTCGGCGACGAGGTCGCGTGGACGATGCCGCCTTTCGGGGCCGAAATACGGGATGGTGTGATGTATGGGCGTGGGGCAACGGATATGAAATCCGGTGTTGCGGCATTTGCGGCGGCGGCAATCGATTTCGTGCGCGACACCCCGCCTGACGGAGCCATCATCCTGACGATCACCGGCGACGAGGAAGGCGACGCGCTGGATGGAACGACCGCCTTGCTGGATTACATGGACGACGCGGACGAACGTATGTCAGTCTGTCTGGTGGGTGAGCCCACCTGCCCGAACAAGATGGGCGAAATGATGAAGATCGGCCGTCGCGGGTCGATGACTGCATGGTTTACGATCACCGGTGTTCAGGGGCATTCGGCCTATCCGCATCGTGCCAAGAACCCGTTGCCAGCCATGGCGCGACTGATGGATAGGCTGGCGGGTCACGAACTGGATCAGGGCACGGACCACTTCGATGCTTCGACATTGGCAGTGGTGACAATCGATACCGGGAATGCGGCCACCAACGTAATCCCGGCGCAGTGCAAGGGAACCGTGAATATTCGTTTCAATGATCTGCATTCCGGGGCCAGCCTGAGTGACTGGCTGAAGTCGGAAGCAGATCAGGTGGCCGCTCAGTTCGGCGTTGAAATAGATGTCGTAATCAAGATTTCAGGCGAAAGCTTTCTGACCCCGCCGGGGCCCTTGTCGGATTTGGTGGCCAAAGCGGTAGAGGCGGAAACAGGCGCAACGCCCAAGCTTTCGACGACCGGTGGTACGTCGGATGCGCGTTTCATCAAGAACCATTGCCCGGTTGTCGAATTCGGTCTGGTTGGTCGCACGATGCATCAGGTCGACGAGTGTGTCGAGGTGGCCCAGATCCAGCAACTCAAATCGATTTATACCCGTATCCTGACCGATTATTTCGCCTGATCCATGCAGCGCACATTGGTGATCATGGTAAAGGAACCTCGTCCGGGCCGCGTCAAAACGCGGCTTGGACGAGAAATCGGCATGGTCGCAGCGGCGTGGTGGTTTCGGCACCAGACCCGGTCCCTGATCCGGCGGCTGCGTGATCCCCGCTGGCGTATCGTTTTGGCCGTCTCACCCGATCAGCAGGGTCTGAACAGCCGGGTATGGCCCGCTGACCTGCCGCGCGCCGCGCAGGGGCGTGGGGACCTGGGGGATCGCATGGGGCGGATGCTGCGCGGGATGCCCAAGGGGCCGGTTTGCCTGATCGGTGCGGATATTCCGGGCATTTCGCGCCGCCATATTGCCCGTGCTTTCGACGCATTGGGCCGTTCTCAAATGGCGTTTGGGCCTGCCCCGGATGGTGGTTATTGGCTAGTCGGCGCGCAACGATATGCAGCTTTGCCGGCAAGTCTGTTCCGGGACGTGCGCTGGTCGACAGAACACGCATTGGCTGACACGCTGGTGTCGATCACTGGCTGTCGGGTGTCATTGCTTGATCAGTTGCGCGATGTGGATACGGTTGCCGATCTCGACCCCTGAGGCTTTTTGGTCATGACGCGGTCGCAAACGCATGCTAGGCCGGACGTATGACTCGCATCCCTACCAAGCAGGAGGTCCTGGACTGGATCTCGGCGAACCCCACCCTGACCTCAAAACGCGATATCGCCAAAGCCTTTGGCATCAAGGGCGCGGATCGGATTGATCTGAAACGTATCCTCAAAGAGCTTGAGGCCGAAGGCCATCTTGAGAAGCGCAAGCGCAGTTACCGCGACCCGGATCGCCTGCCACCGGTCAGCGTGTTGCAGGTAAAAGCGCCGAATGCCGATGGCGACCTGTTCGCGCGGCCACTGGAATGGCATGGCGAGGGGGTCGAGCCCATCGTTCTGATCATTGCCCGCGCCAGCGACCCGGCGCTGGGCGAAGGTGATCGCATTCTGGCTCGTCTGACCGTGGTGCATGAGGAAGATCACAATTACGAAGCCCGCCTGATCCGTCGCATCGGGACGAACCCGCGCAAGATCGTGGGTATCTTCCGCAAAGGGGCTGAAGGCGGGCGGATCGTGCCCATCGACAAGGCCGGATCGACCGAATGGCTGGTGGCCGAAGGCGCTGCGCTGGGCGCCAGGGATGGCGAACTGGTCGAGGCCGAACAAGCCGGGCCCAAAAACCGCATGGGGCTGCCACGCGCGCGCATCGTCGAACGGCTGGGCGACCCGACTGCGCCCAAGGCCGTTTCGTTGATCGCGATCCATCAGCACGGCATCCCGGATGATTTCCCCGACAAGGTGATTGCCGAGGCCGACAAGGCCAAACCTGTCGGCCTGAAAGGCCGCGAGGATCTGCGGGATATGCCTTTGTTGACGATCGACCCATCGGATGCGCGGGATCATGACGACGCCTGTTACGCCCATGCAGACGATGATCCCAAAAACCCCGACGGTCATGTGATCTGGGTCGCCATTGCCGATGTCGCCGCCTATGTGCAGCCTGGTTCTGCGCTGGATCGTGAGGCGCGCAAGCGCGGCAATTCCAGCTATTTCCCCGACCGCGTCGTGCCGATGCTGCCTGACCGTCTGTCGGGCGATCTGTGTTCGCTGCACGAAGGCGTGCCGCGCGCCTGTATCGCCGTGCGGATGCAGATCGACGCGGATGGCAACAAGATCGGCCACCGATTCGTGCGGGGGCTGATGCGCTCGGCAGCCTCGTTGAACTATGCCGAGGTGCAGGAGGCCATCGACGGTCACCCAAACGACCGCACAGGGCCGTTGCTGGAGCCGGTTCTGAAACCGCTTTATGCTGCATATGCCGCGCTGAAAAAGGCCCGTGCTGATCGCCAGCCGCTGGAGTTGGACCTGCCGGAGCGCAAGATCGTTCTGAACGACAAGGGCGAGGTCGAAAGCGTGGCTTTCCGTGACCGGCTTGATGCGCACCGGCTGATCGAAGAGTTCATGATCCTCGCCAATGTCTCGGCTGCCGAGACACTGATCGCCAAGCGCCGTCCGCTGCTGTTCCGGGTGCACGAGGAACCCGCGCCCGAAAAGCTGGAAAGCCTGCGGGAAACGGCGCAGGCTGCCGGATTGAACCTAGCCAAGGGGCAGGTGCTGCAAACCCGACACCTGAATGCGCTGCTGAATGCCGCCGCCGGCACCGAGGATGCCGAACTGATCAATCTCAGCACCTTGCGGTCGATGGCGCAGGCCTATTACAGCCCGGAAAACTTCGGCCATTTCGGGCTGGCGCTGCGCAACTACGCGCATTTCACCTCGCCCATCCGGCGCTATGCTGACCTGATCGTGCACCGGGCGCTGATCTCGGCCCATGGCTGGGGCAATGACGGGCTGACCGAGGACGAAATTGCCCGGCTTGAAGAAACGGCCACACATATTTCGGATACCGAACGCCGCTCGATGATGGCCGAGCGCGACACGACCGACCGCTATCTGGCGGCCTATCTCAGCGAACGTGTGGGCAACGAATTCACCGGGCGGATCAGTGGCATTGCCCGGTTCGGGGCCTTTGTGAAAATGGACGAAACAGGCGCGGACGGGTTGGTGCCGGTGCGGTCATTGGGGCGCGAATTTTTCCATTTCGATCGAGAGGCCGGAACGCTGATGGGCTCGGATTCCGGGCTGATCATTGCCATCGGCCAGCGGGTCACGGTGCGGCTGACCGAGGCGACACCTGTGACCGGTGGGTTGGAGCTGGAACTGCTGTCCATCGACGATCAGGCCCTGCCGCGCGGGCGCGGGCCCGGCAAGCGGTCGACGCGACGCAAGGCAGGCAGCACCAAGCGCAAGAAGGACAAGATCAAGCGCAAGGTCGAACGCAAGCGCCGTCAAAGGTGATAGGTCAGCGCCCGGGCAATCAGCCAGCCATGGCGGGTTTCATCGATCTGGCCCGGGTCATCGAACAGAACGGCCCGGTTTCCGTCAATCCGGTCCTCGCCCGGAAAGGCCGTGGTGAAATCACCGATCAATCGGCTTTGGCAGTGCACGAACAGTGCGAAATCCGCGGATTTGTGAGCCCCCAGCCGGATCGTTGATCCTTTGGGGGCAAGATAGGCGGGTTGGCCCCAGCGCAGCTCTTCTCGCAATGGATTGGCAGCGGGCAGGGACTCTGCTGTGTTCAATATCAGATCACGAAGCGCCAGGGCCCCCGCGCGTGTTTGCGGGGGCAGGGCTTCAAAGGCCGAGGCGACTGTGGGGTCATCAAAAGGTTTCATGCAATCGGTATCGCCTGATCCATCCGGTCCACGTAACTGTTCAACAGGTTATCCTGTTTGATCCTGCGGGTCAGTGGGGTATCGGCAGGTGTTGCGCGCATGGCGGCGAGCATCGGGCCGACGCTCATATCTGCTGATGTTGGTTGATCTGCCAGCAGGAAGCGGGATTGCCACAGATGGGCCGAGATCGCCTCAAGATCGCGTTCGACCCGGTCCATGCGCTCGGGCAACGAGAACCGGCCGATCCCTTGTGACGTGATCCCTTTCAGAACCGATTTTCGGATCGCATTGGACGCCGGCTTTCGGATCAGGGCCGGAATTCCGGTGAAAAAGGTTTCGCGAAGGATCGGCCAGACCTCGTCATTGCCCCAGCGGTCCAGAACGATGTGGAAATACAGATGCTCTTCGGCCATGCGTACCAGCGCGCGGGATTGCGCTTTTTCCACATCCGAAAGCCCCTGATCGAACTCCGCCCCCTTCTGTTCCAGCCAATCGCGGATCAGATCGCTGTCCGGTATCAACCGCTCTGGCGTGCGCAGCACTGGCAGTTTCTGATGCGGCATCCTGCGGGGGTCAAGCATGTCCGAACGTTGCCAGACCTGACCGGAATGTTGAAGCATCAGGGCTGTCTTGACGCAGAACGGGCTGGCGCTGAACAGTCCGAAGGCAGAAGGATAGGTGAGAAGGGTCAGCATCGCGTGGCTCCGTATTTTTGACGTGCCGGATGAGTAAACCGACCTGATGACAGTTTTTGTCATTAGGGATAGGTTAGGGTTCATCATGTCCCGCACCGCCCGATTGTTCCAACTGATGCAAGCCCTGCGTTCTGGCCCATCGCCCAGAACGTCTGAACAACTGGCGCAGGATCTGGGTGTTTCTGCCAGAACGATACACAGGGATATTGACGCGCTGCGTGGTCTGGGGGCCGTTATCGACGGTGAGGCAGGGTTTGGGTTCACCCTGATCGAAGATGCGACATTGCCGCCATTGGGTTTCACTGATGACGAGCTTGAGGCCCTGGTTCTTGGCCTGCGCGAAGTTCAGGTGATTGGGGATCCGGCCTTGTCAGATGCAGCCAGTGCCGCCCTGCGGAAATTGCAGGGGCGATTGCCACAGCGTCAGTCCCATCGGCTGAGCCATGCGGTTCTGGCGGCAACGCGGTTCAATCGTCCGCCCGCGCCGACAATCGACGTGGCCATTTTGCGGCAGGCGACGTGGGACGAACGTGCGATCGAGTTCTCGTATACGGACGCAAAAGGCGATGCCACACAAAGGCAGGTCAACCCGCTGAGCATCGTCTATATGGATCGATCAAATGTGCTGCTCGGCTGGTGCCACCTGAGACAGGATTTTCGCGTCTTCCGGTTGGATCGCATGCAGGACATGTCTGTGACAGATCAAAGCTTTAGACCGCGCCGTGTGCCCATGCTGCGCGAGGTTTTGGCGCAAATCCGCGCAGCGCGCGACGCGCAAGAACGCGATGAGGACGCCTGAGACTTTGTGAATAGCCGATTCTGCGTTACTCTGAGGTCGAGCAGTAATCAGGAAAAATCGGAATGCAAAAATGCGTAGGCGGCGTCATGACCGTCGCATTGTGGGCATCCATGGTGCAGGCGGACACATCAGAAAATACGACTTGGCCAGACAGAGCAGGGCCCGGCGAAACGATACAGCTGGCCTCGGCGGATGTGACGGTTTCGATCCGTCCGGTGCCGCGCCCGACGGTTGAGGCTTTGCGGGTGTCCGCGGCCGTGACTGCGCGGTTTCAGGCCTGGCTCGGCGCGTTTCACGAGCGCGCGAAGCAGCAGGGCATATCGGAAAGAACGTTGAACAAGGTGTTCTCGGACATGATCTTTGACGAGGACATCCTGAAACGAGACCGCAATCAGGCTGAATTTTCGAAACCGATCTGGGAGTATCTGGATTCGGCCGTCTCGGACACGCGCGTTTCCAACGGTCGTGCCGCCATGCAGCAACATCGGCAGGTTTTGCAGCAAATCGAGGCCGAATACGGCGTTGAAAAGGAAGTGGTCACGGCAATCTGGGGGCTGGAAACATCATTCGGCTCTTATCGTGGCAGCAACCGGACGCTGAGTTCTTTGGCGACGCTGGCCTTTGATGCGCGGCGGGCGCAGTTCTTTGAAACGCAGTTGATCGCCGCGCTGAGGATCGTGCAGGCGGGCGATGTCAGCGCCAAAAACATGCTGGGCAGCTGGGCAGGCGCAATGGGGCACACGCAATTCATGCCAACTTCGTATCTGGATCACGCAGTTGATTTCGATGGCGATGGACGGCGTGACATCTGGTCGGATGATCCGACGGATGCGCTGGCCTCGGCCGCGTCCTATCTGGCGCGGCACGGTTGGAAAAAAGGGCAGCCCTGGGGCGTCGAGGTGCGCTTGCCCGCCGATTTCGACTATGCGGCAGCCCGGCGGGATTTTGCGTTGTTGCCGTCCGCATGGGCCGCGCGGGGTGTGGTGGCCCGGAGCGGCCAGGCCGTCCCGGATCACGGAGAGGCTTCGATCCTGCTTCCGGCGGGCGGGCAAGGCGTGGCGTTGATGATTTTCGACAATTTCAGCGTGATCGAGGCCTATAACGGGGCCGACGCTTATGTGATCGGTATCGGACACCTGTCCGACCGGCTAGCGGGTGGCGAACCGTTTCAGTCCGACTGGCCCCGAGGTGAGCGGGCGCTGAGCTTCACAGAAAAGAAAGAGCTGCAAACCCGCCTGACCGATGCGGGTTTCGATACAAAAGGTATCGATGGGCGCACAGGGCCGAACACCATCAATGCGGTTCGCGCTTACCAAATGGCGCAGGGCTTGGTGCCGGACGGCTATCCAACTGCGAATCTATTGGAGCGGCTGCGGTGAACGATAAGAGGCGACCCAGACGGGCCGCCCCTTTAAAGAAGCCTTTTTTGATCTCAGGATGCGGCTTTCATCAGCCCCTGAGCGATGATTTCCGCCTGTGCTTCGTCCAGCGACTTGTAAATCCGCACGAACATCTCGTCGATATCCGCCGGAGTCAGGATCAGCGGCGGCGAGATGATCATACGGTCGCCCACATGGCGCATGATCAGATTGTTGGCAAAACAGCGGTCGCGGCAGATATAGCCGACCGTGCCGGGCTCGGACGCGAACTTGGCGCGGCTGGCTTTGTCGGGTGTCAGAGCGATGGAGGCCATCATGCCGACGATCTTCGCCTCGCCCACCAGCGGGTGATCGACCAGGGCCTCCCATTTCTTTTTCAGATAGGGGGCGGCAACATCGCGCACATGCTCGACGATCTTCTCTTCTTCCAAAATGCGCAGGTTCTCAAGCGCCACAGCAGCGGCGACAGGGTGGCCGGAATAGGTGTACCCGTGGTTGAATTCCGTGCCGCCGATCACTTCGGCGATCTCGTCATTCACGATGGACCCGCCGATCGGCGCATAGCCCGAGCTGAGCCCCTTGGCGATGGTCATGATATGCGGTTTGATGCCCACGGTTTGCGATCCGAACCAGTTGCCGGTTCGGCCGAACCCACAGATCACCTCGTCTGCAATCAACAGGATATCATATTTGTCGCAGATGCGCTGAATTTCCGGCCAGTAGGTATCGGGCGCCACGATCACGCCGCCTGCACCCTGAACCGGCTCGGCGATGAAGGCCGCGACACGGTCCTCGCCCAGCTCCTGTATGGCGTCTTCCAGCTCGCGCGCACGGGCCAGGCCGAATTCCTCGGGCGACATGTCGCCGCCTTCGGCCCACCAGTTCGGTTGGTTGATGTGGTGAATGTTCGGGATCGGAATGCCGCCCTGCGCATGCATGCCTGCCATACCACCCAGCGAAGCCGACCCGACGGAAGACCCGTGATACGCGTTTTTTCTGCTGATGATGATATTTTTGTCCGGCTGCCCCTTCTCGGCCCAGTATGTGCGCACGAGGCGGATATTGGTGTCGTTTGCCTCGGACCCGCCAGCCGCGAAAAAGACATGGTTCAGATTACCAGGTGCCAGTTCGGCGATTTTGGCCGCCAGTGCGATTGCCGGCACATGGGTCGTCTTGAAGAAGGTGTTGTAATAGGGCAGTTCGCGCATCTGACGCGCCGCGACATC
This sequence comes from Ruegeria sp. BHSA118, assembly GCF_059613405.1. Taxonomy (NCBI): domain Bacteria; kingdom Pseudomonadati; phylum Pseudomonadota; class Alphaproteobacteria; order Rhodobacterales; family Roseobacteraceae; genus Ruegeria; species Ruegeria sp. BHSA118. Next base: position 10,729 of record NZ_JBXWSM010000039.1, on the reverse strand, counting down.
GGCCAGCTCATCGCGGCCATAACCGATATTGACGCACCAAAGACCTGCCATTGCGTCCAGAATTTCCTCACCTTCGCTGTCGGTCAGGTAAACCCCGCTGGCGCGTGTAATCACGCGGGCCCCTTCCTGCCCCAGCGCACCATTGGCCGAGAAAGGATGGATGTGATGCGCCGCATCCAGCGCCTGCAATTCGGCGGTCGGCATATGGTTGGTTATGGTGGACATCGGAGAATCTCCTACAAGAACGCAGTTGCGGATCACAATATGATCAAATTCATCGCTGTCAATCGAATCAGGCTGAGTTAAGCCGAAGTCAGGGCGTCCGACATCAATTCCATGCCTTGCTCAATGTCCTGAGCCGTTGCCTTTGCCGCTTTTTCGGGGTCGCCTTCGCGCAAGGCGGAAATGATATCCTTGTGTCGATCCGGCAGGCTTTGAGTCCCGAATCGACCACACACGACACGCAGCGAAGGGCCGAACCGCAACCAAAGCCTTTCGGCGAGATCGCTGAGAATCGGTGCGTTCGCATAAGAGTACAGCGTTTCGTGGAACGCCTGGTTCAGACGCAGATAACCGCCCACATCCCCGTCGGCGATCATACGGTCCAAATGGGTATCGAGCCGCTCAAGATGATCGATGTCCTCGGCTTGCAAATTCGACGTCGCGCGCCTTGAAAGCTCTGATTCTATTGAGGTTCTGGCAAAGATCATTTCCTGGATATCGCCCGGGGACAGCAGCGGCACACTTACACGCCGATTGCCTTGGAACACCAATGCCCCGTCCGAGATCAACCGGCGGATGGCTTCGCGCACCGGTGTCATGCCAACACCCAGCGAATCAGTCAGGCCCTGGATCGTGACAGGCTGGCCCGGAACCAATTCGCCGAACAGGATCTGTGATCTGAGCGTTTGATAAACCTGCTCATGCGCGGGCTGTTTCCCTTTGTCGATTGTCGACGCAGATGCCTTATTTTTGATCAAATCCAATTGGTTCTTCCCATTTCGACTAACCCTGACTTGTCAGGTGACAGACCTCGTGAAACCATACGCTGGATCGAGGAAAAACGCAAAACTTGATCAAATCCAAAAAAACGGGAAAATAGCCGTACACTTGCAGGGAGAAGAATATGACAATCAAAACGCTGACCATGACAGCGGTCATCGCATTGGGGACTTCGGCGGCATTCGCCGAAGAGGTGCGTGTTTACAACTGGTCCGACTATATCGACGAAGAATTGCTAAGCAAATTCGAGGAAGAAACCGGTCTGACACTGATTTACGATGTGTTCGACAGCAATGAGGTTCTGGAAACCAAGATGCTGGCCGGTGGCTCGGGATACGATGTGGTGGTGCCGTCGGGTACATTCCTGCAACGCCAGATTCAGGCGGGCGCGTTTCAGGAACTGGACATGGCCAAGTTGCCGAACGCGGAAAATTTGTGGGACGTGATTCAGGAGCGTACCGCAGGGTATGATCCGAACAATGCCTACTCGATCAACTACATGTGGGGAACGACGGGCATCGGCGTGAACGTCGACAAGGTCAGGGAAGTCTTGGGTGACGACGTGGCCCTGAACAGCATGGATTTGGTTCTGAAGCCAGAAAATATGGAAAAGTTGGCCTCGTGTGGCGTTCACTTGCTTGATGCGCCTGCCGAAATGATACCGATGACCTTGCAGTACATCGGTGAAGACCCCGACAGCCATGACCCGGAAGTGATCAAGAAGGTCGAAGACGTTCTGACAAGCGTTCGCCCCTACATCCAGAAGTTTCACAGTTCGGAATACATCAACGCGCTGGCAAATGGCGACATTTGCGTAGCCGTGGGTTGGTCCGGTGATATTTTGCAGGCGCGGGACCGCGCGGCCGAAGCCGACAACGGTGTGAACATCGAATACCACCCGTTCGCGGAGGGGTCATTGATGTGGTTCGACCAGATGGCAATCCCTGCCGACGCGCCGAACCCGGAAGGTGCGCACAAATTCCTGAATTTCATTCTGGATGCCAACAACATGGCTGCTGCGTCCAACTATGTGTACTATGCCAACGGCAACAAGGCGTCTCAGGAGTTTCTTGAGGAAGACGTGATCGGCGATCCGGCCATCTACCCGGATGATGCCACGATGCAGAACCTGTACATCACGACTCCGTACCCCGCGAAAACACAGCGGGTCGTGACGCGTCTGTGGACCAAGGTCAAATCGGGCACCTGATCCGAATTGCACCGGCAGGGCGGCGCCGCCGCCTTGCCTCTCTTTCCAGCTATTCGAACGAGGGCCGTAGTGAATTCTGACGTCTTTGCGCCATGGGATGACCCGCAGGCGAAACCCTTGATCCAATTCCGAAACGTGACCAAGCGTTTTGGTGAATTTACTGCCATCGACAACCTGTCTCTGGATATTTTCGAGCGAGAGTTCTTTGCCCTGCTTGGTCCGTCGGGATGTGGCAAAACGACAATGATGCGGATGCTGGCCGGGTTCGAAACACCGACCGAAGGCCAAATCCTGCTTGGGGGGAAGGATATCGACCCGATCCCGCCAAACAAGCGGGCCGTAAACATGATGTTCCAGTCCTACGCCCTTTTTCCGCATCTCAGCGTCAGGGAAAACATCGCCTTTGGACTGCGCCGGGACAGAATGCCCAAACACGATCTGGAAGACCGGGTCGAAGAAATGCTGCGCCTGACCCGGCTGGAAAAATTCGCCCGCCGCAAACCGCATCAGATTTCGGGCGGGCAGAGGCAGCGTGTGGCGCTGGCGCGTTCGCTTGCCAAAGCGCCCAAGCTTTTGCTGCTGGATGAACCGCTGGGCGCGCTGGACAAGAAATTGCGCCAGGATACCCAATTCGAACTGATGGATATTCAGGAGAAAACCGGCACCACATTCGTGATCGTTACGCATGATCAGGAAGAGGCCATGACAGTCGCCAGCCGTGTTGCGGTGATGGATCAGGGTCAGCTTATGCAGGTTTCCACTCCGGACCGGATTTATGAGAATCCTGCCTCGCTCTATGTCGCTGATTTCATCGGGGACGTGAACATCATTGAAGGGCGCGCGACATCTGTCGGAGAGGATACCTATCAGGTAGACTGGGCCGAAGGACAAGCGCCGCTGACCGCCGCGTCAGCAAAAAACTTTGAAAACGGTCAGTTGTGTCATCTGGCGATCCGCCCCGAGAAAGTGACGATCTCTGCCGAACGGCCCGCCGATGCGGTCAACGCCGTGCAGGGCAAGGTTCACGACATTGCCTATCTGGGCAATCTGTCCACCTATCACGTTGAACTTGCAAACGGCACAATCATCAAGGCGCAGACGGCCAACACCCGCCGTATCTCGCGCCGTTCGTTCACTTGGGAAGACCCGGTCTGGCTGTCGTGGACAGCGACGGCTGCGGTTTTGCTGGCGAACTGATGCGCCGCGCTGTTCTAATCGCCATCCCTTATGTCTGGTTGCTGGCACTGTTTCTGGTGCCATTCTTCATCGTTCTGAAGATATCGCTGTCGGACACGGCACTTGCCATCCCGCCCTATACCCCGACTTTGGACCTTTCAGCCGGTTGGGCGGGGGTCAAAGAGTTCTTCAGCCAGCTTGATCTTGAAAACTTTGTCTGGCTGACTGAGGATGATCTGTATTGGAAAGCCTACCTTTCCAGCGTCAAGATCGCTTTGATTTCGACATTCCTGACACTGCTGGTGGGCTACCCTATTGCCTACGGGATGGCCCGCGCGCCTCAGGAATGGCGACCGACGCTGATGATGTTGGTTATCCTGCCCTTCTGGACCTCGTTCCTGATCCGGGTTTACGCCTGGATGGGCATTCTGTCGAACGAAGGGTACCTCAATCAGATCTTGCTGTGGACAGGCATCATTTCGACCCCGCTGACGATTTTGAACACCTCGACCGCTGTCTATATCGGCATCGTTTACACCTATCTGCCCTTCATGATCCTGCCCATCTACTCGGCGTTGGAACGCATGGATGGCTCGCTGATCGAGGCAGCCGAGGATCTGGGGTGTTCCCGTTTTCAGGCCTTCTGGCTGGTGACCATCCCGCTGTCCAAACCCGGTATCATTGCAGGGTGTTTCCTGGTGATGATCCCCGTGATCGGTGAGTTCGTGATCCCATCCCTTCTGGGTGGTTCCGGTACGCTGATGATCGGCAAGGTTCTGTGGGAAGAGTTCTTTTCGAACCGTGACTGGCCGGTTGCAAGTGCGGTGGCCATCGTGCTGCTGCTGATCCTCGTCATTCCCATCGTGCTGTTCCAGCGCAACCAGCAGAAACAGGCGGAGGCAGAGGGATGAACAGATTGAGCTGGTTCAACACGGTTTCGCTGACGCTGGGCTTTGCGTTTCTGTACATCCCGATGATCATCCTGATCGTCTTCAGCTTCAACGAAAGCAAGCTGGTCACGGTCTGGGCCGGGTTCTCGACAAAATGGTACGGAGAGCTGCTTCGGAACGAAGCGTTCCTTGATGCCGCCTGGGTCACGATCCGGGTCGCGGTGTTTTCGTCGACGTTGGCGACAATTCTGGGAACGGCCGCCGCTTATGTACTGGTCCGCAGCGGGCGGTTCTTTGGCCGGACACTGTTTTCCGGCATGATCTATGCACCGCTGGTCATGCCCGAAGTGATCACCGGCCTGTCGCTGCTTTTGCTGTTTATCGGCATCGGCCTGGATCGAGGTATTCTGACCATCGTTCTGGCGCATACGACCTTTTCGATGTGTTTCGTTTCCGTTGTCGTATCCTCGCGCCTCATCACCTTTGATCGGTCGCTGGAAGAGGCAGCGCTGGACCTTGGATGCTCGCCCGCGCAAGCCTTCCGTCTTGTCACCCTGCCGATCATCGCACCTGCGGTAATCTCGGGCTGGTTGCTGGCCTTCACCTTGTCACTTGACGATCTGGTGATTGCATCCTTCACTTCGGGGCCGTCGGCGACGACATTGCCGATCAAGATATTCTCGGCCGTGCGCCTTGGTGTCAGTCCGGAAATCAACGCGTTGTCGACGATCATGATCGCTGTGGTGACGGTCGGGGTAATCACGGCCTCGCTTGTGACCAAACGCGCGATGGTACGTCAGCAGCAGGATGAAATGGCTGCCGCGCGCACCGAATGAAGAGGATTTTTCCAGACTACGCCTATGGCGGCGAACCTCGGGACGGCTGTTGGTGGGACGAAACTGTTGCCAGCCCGGATTGGCCAGAGTTCCAGGGCGACATGCACGTAGATGTGGCCATCATTGGTGGCGGATTTACAGGCGTTTCGGCTGCTCTACATTTGGCTGAAAATGCTTCGGTTGCGGTGTTCGAAGCCGGCGCACCGGGGTGGGGTGCCTCGGGCCGAAATGGCGGGTTTTGCTGTCTTGGCGGCTCAAAACTTGGACATGCATCCATGCAACGGCGATTTGGCCGCGATGCTGCCTTGGGCTATGCGGCAACGGAACAGGAAGCGGTCCGACTGGTCGCCGATCTGTTGGCGCAATATCAGATCGATGCGGATACCCACTCCAGCGGGGAAACCCAGCTGGCGCATTCCAGGCGGGCGATGGACATGCTGCGCCGACATGCCGACGAGACGGGAACCCTGCACGAAGCCAGAGACCTGCCCGCGAAGGGCATGGGTGGCGCGTTTCATGGTGGATACACTTCGCCGGTTGGTTTCGCGTTGAATCCCCGCAAATACCTGTTTGGGATTGCCAGAGCCGCCAAAGCAATGGGCGCGCATCTGTTCCGGAATTCCCCGGTTCTGAGCGTTGAAAAAACGGCGTCCGGCTTTGTGTTGCAAACGCAGAGCGGGCCAGTCAAAGCGCAGGCGGTGTTGGTGTGCACCAACGGTTATTCCAGCGAGGATATCCCGGCCTGGATGTCCGGACGATACATGCCTGCTCAGTCGACCGTCATGGTAACGCGACCCCTTGGTCGAACCGAGCAGATGGCACAGGGATGGACATCGGATCAGATGTGCTATGATACGCGCAATCTGCTGCACTATTTCCGCCTGATGCCGGACGGGCGCTTTCTGTTTGGTATGAGGGGCGGTCTGCGGTCATCGGCCGAGGCTGAAGCGGCCATTCGGCGAAAGGTTCAGCAGGATTTCAAACATATGTTTCCTGCTTGGTCGACGGTCGAGGCCACTCATATCTGGTCCGGTTTGGTGTGCCTGTCGCGGGCCCTGACACCTTTTGTCGGCCCCGTTCCGGATCAACCGGGGATGTTTGCCGGTTTTGCATATCACGGCAATGGCGTCGCCATGGGCACGTATTGCGGTCGAGCATTGGCGCGGTTGGTTCTGGGGCAGGACGCCAGGCTGCCGGCCGTGATGACGCAAACACCGGGTCGGTTTCCTTTGGGTCGCTGGCGCCGTGTGCTCATGCCGCCAGCCTACGCCATGCTGGCGCTGGCCGACCTGCGATGAAGCGGGACGTTACAGAATTTCGGTTTCCAAGTTCAACCCTGTCGCGTAATCGGGCGCACCATTTTCAGCGCGCCAAAGGCAATACGTCGCCATGCGCCACGCATACCATGGCCTGAGCTGTTCGTAGCGCGCGACGATATCGGGCCTGCCGTAGGCCGAAAGAAACTGGTCTTCCTCTTTCTTCGACAGCGGTGAGCCTCGGTAAAGTTGCTGCATTGCAGGCGACAAAAACAGCGCAAGATCTTCGCAGGGATCGCCCAGAGCCGGGCATTGCCAGTCGATCAAGGTCAGACCACCGGTCGCCACCAGGATATTGCCTGCCACGGGGTCGCCATGGATCAGGCACGTCCGTTCTGTGGGTGCGACCGAATTCGAAGGTTGCAAATCGGCGAGTTTGTCGCGCCCGTTTGACGTACAGCCTTGCAGAATACTGTTTCCATGAGCGCGCAAATCTGCGCTGCCGTTGCATCCGGCTGGCGCCTGGATGGCAATGGGCAGGGTATGAAGCTTGCGCAGCAAGGTGCCAACCAGGGCTGAATTCTGCCGCCAGGGTGCCCCGGGGGCGTGGTCGTAAAACACCCAATGGGCTTCGTTATATTGCCCTGTGGCCCGCAGCCTTGGCACGAAACCCGCGGCGCCAAGCGCCTTCAGGCATTGGGCCTCCAACTCTGCATCATTGCGAAACAAAGGATTGCGCAACGCTGTGCTGTAGAGTTTCAGGACCTTGTCACTGTCGCGGCCCTTGACCTTCCACACCCTGTTGGTGCGCCCGCCGTACAAGGTCTCGAACAGAGGATGCGCGTTGACCAATCCTTGGGCGTAGAGATGGTCAACCAGATCACGAGGGGGGGCAGGCAGGTCGGGCAGAGGTTCCATCACTTCTTATGGCGAGTCGATTTGCCAAGGTTTGGCCCGTCCCGCCCGACAGATCAAGCACCAGTTCGGACTGCGGTGACCTGAGTTGCGGGAATCACCTGACCGCCCTGCAAGGTCAGCAAAACAGCATCGTCGCCAACCTGTGCTTCGACAACGCGATTGTAGGCGGCGACAGGTTTTTCAGAGAGCAACTTGTCGCCCTTGTAGCTTTCAAGGGTTGCGGTGTAGTTGCCTGAAGCCAATGGATTGCCTGAAGAATCCACTCCGGCCCAAACAAACTCCTCGGTTGTCGTGGGCACGGTGACATTATCGATCACCGTGCCGTCACTGTCGCGGATCACCAATTTCGTCGCGTCCGCATCAGGATCGGCCTGGGCAAACAATGTCACGGGCTGGCCGGCAAAGTGAAAGGCTGATGTCGAACGGACGTCCATTCCCACCCAGCTTGCAAGCTCGTTCAGTTTTGTGCCGCCCAATGCATTGGCCAGGGTGGACAAGAGGTCATTGGTCTGGACTTGTTGTTCGACCATCGAGAACTGCGCCAACTGAGACGCATACTCGGTCGAATCCATCGGCTCCAGCGGATCCTGATTCTTTGCCTGCGCCGTTAGCATCAGCAAGAATGTCTCAAAATCCGACGTAATCGCGGATTTCTGAGATGCCCCGGCCTTTTGTTGATCCGCGCCGGGCTGCGTGGTGTTGACAGGCGTAATCATTGGTCAGAACCTCATGTCGATGCCCCGGCCCGAGGCCAGATACTGTGTGTGGGAAGTTGTGTGATCGATCCGTTCATGCGGCGCGGCTTCCAAATGTGAAGGGGATTGTGTGTCAGCGTCGTTTGCATCCTTTTGATGTGCGCCAGAACCCCAAGAGGTCCCCAGATCAAAGCTCAGATCCCCATAACCCAGCTTCTGAAACTCTTCTGTCAGAACGGACAAATGACGTCGCATTAAATCGAGGGTTTCCGGGCGTTCGGTCGCAATGGTGATTTGCAGGCCGTCCTCCCGACCGTTCAGAACAATCGACACACGCCCAAGCTCTTCCGGATTCAGCGCTATTTCCGTTGCTCCTGATCCGGTACGCGTCTGGACCGCTGCTGACAGCTGACCAGCGATCGCCCGGGCGATTTCCGCTCGGGCGGCAGTGGACGGAGCCGTGAGTTGCAGCACGGACTCACGCGAAGTCAGCGGCAAAGGTTCCTCTCTGGCGGCAGGCAGGGCCTCAGCTTCGACTACGGGTGCCACCGGTTCGGATTCAACGGCAGTTGCCATCAGCTGAAGCTGCGCCACCGAGGGCGTCCGGTCAGGAGCTGACGGTTTGGGCGTCAGAATGTTCACATCGGGCAACGGCTTTTTTTCAGGGCCCAGCGGAAGGGGGACGGCCCCCGTTTGTTCGACCGTGCCTTTGGGCTTTGCAAGCTGATCAAACATCTGGCCGGCTTCGGTCATGGCTGTCACTTGCACAGGTCGGGGCGTCGGACCCTGCGCCTTCTGCGAGAGCGCCGGAACCGGGGAAGGCGTGTCGCTTTGTGTGGGCAAATCTTTTGGTACCAACACCAGTGTTTGTTCCGGTATTTCCAAGGGGGTTTGATTTGCCTCCGCAATTTGAACCGGCACCATCGTTGCCTCGTCCAAGTCCGTGGTTTCCAGGATTGCAGAAGTGGTTTGCTGTTCGCCGGTGTGTTCTGAAATCGGGGGGGGATGGGCCGTTGCAGATGCCTCGGCCGTTGTCTGGGCCACAGGTTCGGGCTCTGCTTCGACAATTTTCAGCTCGGCACTGATGGCAGCGTTTTCGCCTTCAGGGTGGCCGGTGGTACCAACCTCTTGCCCGAGGACATCCTGAAAGCTCTTCGAGCCAGCGTTTTGGCTCGGAGCCTTACGAGATGTGACGGCTTTCTCGGGTGTGGTCGGCGTTGCGTTCGCCAGCGTTAGGGGGTTGGGCATTTTGCTCCGGCTCCGTGTGACTGGTCGGAACACTGCCTGTAGGAAGTTACGTTTATTTTAACCGCTTTCACCTTTGATCGAGAAAGTTCGACGCAAATTCGGAGAATGCCATGAAGGTTTCCACCCTTCCTCACGTATCTCAATCACAGTCACCCCAGACCCGGCTGAAAAACGCCGCCATAGAGCTGGAGGCCGCGTTTCTGGCCGAAATGCTGAAATCTGCCGGGTTGGGAAAGACTCGCCAGTCCTTTGGTGGTGGCGCCGGTGAGGATCAGTTTTCTTCGATGCTTGTTCAACATCAGGCGCAGCAACTGGCCCGGTCCGGTGGCGTGGGCCTTTCCGAAATTCTGTTCAAGTCACTGATGGAGAAAACCGATGACGTCTAAGGCCGACAAAGTGTTGATCAAGTCTTTGGAAGAAATCCTGGATCTGGAACGTGCCGCACTTGTGCAGGGGGATCTGGACCGTTTGTCCAGCATGGTGCCTGAAAAAGAAAAGCTGATCGGGGCAATCAATGGTCTTCAGGTGCTGGAAAGCGAGGCACTGATTCGCGTTCAACAGAAAGCAGAGCGCAATCAGGCGCTGTTGAACAGCGCGGCTGAAGGCATCCGGGCGGTCGCCAGCCGAATGGCTGAATTGCGGCGCGTTCGGCAGGAATTCAGCACCTATGGTGCGGACGGACAGCGAAGTGAATTTGCGGTGCGCAGCACGGCAAAGCTGGAAAAGCGGGCATAGACAGAAGTTTGATTCAAATCCGAAATTTCTGGGTCGGGCGCTTTAGCACTCCGTTAGGGGATCGGGTTCAAAAGTGGTGTTGCACCTGAGATCAACAGGTGGCGCGAACGGCCACGCGGCGCGTCGCACAGGTCAGAAAGACACCAATGCCCGTAAATAGTGCGGGGTGAACATGGGCAAAATGGCCCGAACGGAAAAGGATGAAAGCTATGTCCAGCATTCTGACAAACAATGGCGCGATGGTTGCGCTGCAAACCCTCAAGTCGGTCAACAAGAACCTGGCAATGACCCAGAACGCGATCTCGACCGGCAAGGATGTCGCAACGGCCAAGGACAACTCGGCAGTATGGGCGATTTCCAAAGTGATGGAGTCGGACGTCAAAGGTTTCAACGCCATCAAGGACAGCCTCGCGCTTGGTGAATCGACCGTCGCCGTTGCACGGAATGCCGCAGAAACCGTCACTGATCTGCTGACCCAGATGAAGGGCAAGATCGTCGCGGCGCAGGAAGACAACGTTGATCGAGGCAAAATCAATGATGACGTGACTGCTCTGAAAGATCAGATCGCGTCCGTTGTCAGCGCAGCGCAGTTCAATGGCCTGAACCTGGTTGACGGCTCTGCCGGTTCCGCTTCGGTTCTGGCGTCGTTGGATCGTGACAATACCGGGGCCGTGACCGCATCGTCGATCACCGTTGCAGGGCAGAACCTGTCAACCGGCGGTTATGTCACCAAGCAGGTTTTTGACGGTTCGACCGGCGCATC
>NZ_JBXWSM010000038.1:0-40094 GCF_059613405.1 Ruegeria sp. BHSA118 | reverse complement strand
AAAGGCCCGATGCATACGGGCCTTTTCTTTTGATTTGCGGCTTAGGCCATTTCAGGTTCTGCTGACGCCTTCAGGTGCTTCATCAGGTTTTCCGGCGAGGACACGCCATAGGGGTCTTCCGGGCAATTATCCATCAGGCCGGGCTCTTCGAACCACGCCTCGACAACGCCATCGTTGACGATGGCCGCGTAGCGCCACGAGCGCATTCCGAAACCCAGATTGTCCTTGTCGACCAACATTCCCATTTTCCGGGTGAACTCTCCCGATCCGTCGGGGAGAACTTTTACGTTCTTCAGGTCCTGATCCTGGGCCCATTTGTTCATCACGAAACTGTCGTTGACGGACATGCAGTAAATTTCGTCGATCCCGATGGCTTTGAAATCGGCATAGCCGTTCTCAAAACCAGGCAGCTGATAAGTCGAACAGGTCGGGGTGAACGCACCCGGCAATGAGAACAAGATCACGCGCTTACCGGCGAAATAGTCGGCTGTCGTCTTGTCTTCCCAACGGAATGGGTTTGATCCTTCGATTGAATCGTCACGGACACGGGTGTGAAAGGTCACGTCGGGCAGTTTTGCGCCGGTTTTCATAGTCAAACTCCTGTGATTCACATATGATTTTGGTGTGAACTAAAACAGTTCTAAACCGCATTCAATCGCGTAAACGCTGCGATTGCGAATAAGGCCAACCTCTTGCTAAACATTGAATTTAAATCGCAAATACGAATATGCGCGTAATGCCTTTCTGCGCTTGCGAGGGTACAGCGCATAGCGGCTATGCGCCGCTGGTGTAACACCGCGCTTCTGTCTATGTTATGAGCAACAAAAGTTGACCCAAAGTCAGGAAAACGACCGTGCGAGATCTGAAGATCCCCGAAGAGCGCCACCCGGAAAAAGCCCATCGTCCGGATAATGCACAGCCCAAAAAGCCAAACTGGATCAGGGTCAAGGCACCTGGTGGCAAAGGCTATGCGGATACGCGGCGGATCATGCGTGACAACAATCTGGTGACGGTCTGCGAAGAAGCAGGGTGCCCCAACGTAGGAGAATGCTGGAGCCAGGGTCATGCCACCATGATGATCATGGGCGAAATTTGTACGCGCGGCTGCACCTTCTGCAACATTGCAACCGGTCGCCCCGACGACCTTGACGCGTTTGAGCCTGGTCGCGTGGCCCACGCGGTCGAAAAACTTGGCCTGAACCACGTGGTAATCACCTCGGTGGACCGTGACGACTTGCAAGATGGCGGGGCCGAGCACTTTGCGCAGACAATTCGCGCGGTACGTCATCGTTCTCCGAAAACCACGATCGAGATTCTGACGCCGGACTTCCTGAAATGCGACAACACTGTCCTTGAGATTGTGGTCGAAGCGAAACCGGATGTGTTCAACCACAATCTGGAAACGGTGCCGGGTCTCTACCCCGAAGTGCGCCCGGGTGCGCGGTACTTTCATTCCCTGCGCCTGCTACAGCGCGTGAAAGAGCTTGATCCGTCGATCTTCACCAAATCGGGCATCATGGTCGGGTTGGGTGAAAACGAACAGCAAGTGCGTCAGGTCATGGACGACATGCGAGCGGCGGATATCGATTTCCTGACCATCGGCCAGTACCTGCAACCGACTCCGAAACATCACGGAGTGGATCGGTTCGTAACCCCGGAAGAGTTCGCATCCTACGAAAAGGCGGCCTATGGCAAGGGGTTCCTGATGGTATCCGCCACGCCTCTGACCCGGTCTTCGTACCACGCGGGCGACGATTTCGCCCGGCTTCGCGCGGCGCGGCAAGCAAAGCTACAGCAAGCGTGACGCCGGAGCGGATCGCGCAGCTCATCCGCCTGCGCCACGAGTTTCATCAACAGCCAGAGCTTTCGGGGCAGGAGGAGCATACCGCAGCGCGGGTTGCGGATCTATTGCGCCAAGCGGGTGCGGACAGAGTTCTGTGCGGCATCGGCGGGCACGGTGTTGCGGCCGTTTACGAAAGCGGTGTTCCCGGTCCCACAGTTGGAATTCGATGCGAGCTGGATGGGCTGCCAATTCAGGAACTCTCGGATCTGGCCCATGCGTCTCAGATTGCAGGCAAGGGGCATCTGTGCGGCCATGATGGCCACATGGCGATGGTTCTCGGGGTGGCCGAAGCGTTGAAGGAACAGCGACCGAAATCTGGCCGCGTGGTTCTGATTTTCCAAGCTGCCGAAGAAACCGGACATGGTGCGATTGCTTATCGGGCTGATCCTCAGTTCGCTGAGGTTTCGCCTGACATCGTGCTGTCTCTGCATAACTTGCCGGGGCTGGAGCTGGGTGCGGTAGAACTGTGTGAAGGTCCCGCGAACTGTGCCTCGCGCGGGATGCAAATCGTTCTGACAGGCAAGACCTCACACGCAGCCGCCCCCCAGGACGGCGTGTCACCGGCAGGTGCTTTGTCGACGTTGATGCCGGCATTGGCCGGATTGGGCGCGGGCGGCGACTTGGATGACACCTACGCTTTGACCACGGTCACCCATGCCACTCTGGGCGAGCGCACAGTCGGTGTCGCACCGGGGCAGGCCGAATTGTGGGTGACCCTGCGCACGGTTTCGGACGCGCGGATGGAAAGCCTGATGGCCGAGGCCGAAACTCTGGTCAAGAACACGGCGATGGTCGAAGGGCTGGCGTTCGAAATCAGCTATGACGAGGTGTTCGAAGCCTGCGTCAATGACCGAGAAACCGTTTCGGTTTTGGCCAAAGCCTGTGCCGATCGGGGCGTCGCGTGCCGGCTGGTCGATCAGCCACAGCGCTTTTCCGAAGACTTCGGCCAATTTGGCAAAGGCGCGCAGGCGGCCATGTTCTGGTTGGGGGCGGGGAAGGACCATCCGCAACTGCACAACCCGGATTACGATTTCCCGGATGCGCTTATTCCGATTGGAACCGGGATTTTCTTGTCCGCCGTTCGGCAGATTTTGGGATAAGCCGCGACAAGTCGAAAGCGCAGAGTGTTGCTGTCGAATTTCAGCTCTGAGTGAATCGGACTTTGCCGATATACGGCAGGTTGCGGTTGCGCTGAGCGTAATCGATCCCGTAACCCACGACGAATTCATCCGGAATTTCAAAGCCTATCCAGTCAGACCGGAAATCAACTTCGCGACGGCTGGGCTTGTCGAGCAGGGCAATCGACTTGAGCCGTTTCGGCTTGCGGCTGCGCAGCAGGTTGGTGACGTGGTTCAGCGTGTGACCGGTGTCGACGATATCTTCGACCACCAGCACGTCGCGGCCTTCGATCGCGCCGCGCAAGTCCTTGAGAATGCGCACTTCCCGGCTGCTCTCCATCGAATCGCCATACGAGGACGCCTCAAGGAAATCCACTTCGATCGGCAGGTCCAGTTCCCGCACCAGATCGGCGATAAAGACGAAACTGCCGCGCAGCAATCCCACGACGACAAGCTTGTCAGTGTCGCCGAACTCATCCGTAATTTCGCGGCACAACTCTTCGATCCGCGCCGCGATGGCCTTGGCCGAGATCATCTCATCTATCACATATGCGCGGTTAGTCATCGCAGCCCCCTTGATCTTTGGCGCGCAACATACGACATGACGCGCCATTGTCACCTGCAAATACCGGACATCATGCCAATCCATTCGGAAACCCGCCACCTGCCATACACAGCCCAGCAGATGTATGATCTTGTTGCGGATGTGGGCAGCTACCCAAAGTTTCTGCCCTGGTGCGCCGCGGCCCGGATCCGCAAGACCTATGCGGTTGGTCAGGCCGAGGTGATGGAGGCCGATCTGGTCATCTCGTTCAAGGTGTTCCGCGAACGGTTCGGCAGCCGGGTGACCCTGTTTGCAGATCAGAAGAAGATCGATACCGAGTATCTGGACGGGCCCTTCAAATACATGAAATCCGACTGGCAGTTCGAGGACGCCCCCGATGGGGGCTGCAACATCTCGTTCCATGTGGATTTCGAGTTCAAGAACGCCATCCTTCAGGGGATCATCGGCGTAGTGTTCAACGAAGCCATGCAGCGGATCGTCCGCGCCTTCGAGGCGCGTGCAAAAGAACTCTACGGCTAGGCCTTTACGCGGCAAGGGCGCGCGCTAGACTGCGCTCATGACGGATTTCACAGCAGCATTGGCCACCTTCGCGACGGGCCCGGTTTCAACAACGGCTCAGGCGCGGATTGTCACGTCGCTGTCGGTTCTGGATTGGATTGCAGTTGGTCGTGCAGGGGCGTCCGAGCCGGTGTCCTGCATAGTTCGCGATATGGTTCTGGCCGAGGGCGGGAACGCTCAGGCCCATCTGTTCGGAGGGGGCGCGGCCCCATTGCGCGGCGCAGCTTTGGTGAATGGAACCATATCCCACGCTCTGGATTACGATGACACGCATTTCGCGCATATCGGGCATCCGTCAGTCGCCATCCTGCCTGCGGCCCTTGCCGTGGCCGAGTGGGATGACCGCATTCTGGTTGATCTGCTCGAAGCCGCGCTGGTCGGAATGGAAACGTCGATCCGTGTCGGCCTGTGGCTGGGCAGGGGGCATTATCAGGCCGGGTTTCACCAGACCGCGACATCCGGTGCATTCGGGGCCGCTGTCGCCGTGGGGCGGTTGCTTGGATTCGACAAGGTTCAGATGCGGTCCGTATTGGGTTTGACGGCAACGCGCGCGGCCGGGCTGAAGGCCCAGTTCGGAACAATGGGTAAGCCTTACAATGCCGGACTTGCCGCTTCGGCAGGGGTCGAGGCGGCTGTGCTTGTTCAGCGTGGATTTCAACCCAACGCCGACGCGCTGGAAGGCACGTATGGATTTGGCGCGACCCATCAGGGTGCAGCGGATCAAGGCACACTGGATGGTTTGGGCGACGAATGGTTGTTCGAAAGCGTCAGTCACAAGTTCCACGCCTGTTGTCACGGCCTGCACGCGGCGTTGGAAGCGGCGCGCGCACTGGACATCGCGGAACCCGAAGTGGCCGAAATCAAAATCAAAACCCATCCCCGTTGGATGAGTGTGTGCAATCAGCTGTCGCCCACAACCGGGCTGGGGGCCAAGTTCTCTTACCGGACGGTCATCGCGATGCAGGCGCTGGGGTATGATACGGCTTTGCCGGGCAGCTACACCGACAAGGTCTGCGCGGACCCGCGCATTACGTCTCTGCAAGATCGCATCACGGTCGAAGCGGATGAAGGCCTGTCGGAAACACAGGCGCAACTAGCCTTGTTGCGTCGCGACGGTATCCGCCGCGAGGCGACGCATGACCTGATGACCCCAATGTCGCTGTCTGACCGCGAGGATCGTGTGCGCGCCAAAGCGTCGAAGCTGATCGGGACGAATGAGGCGGACACGATCTGGTCGATGCTGCGCACCGGCGGTCGCGCCCGTGATCTGGCCGAACGTACGGCGGGTTAAGCCACGCTCCAGTGCAGCGGAAAACCGGGGTCGAACAACGTGACAGGCCCATCCCCCGTGTCGATCTTTGACGGGTATGTAACCGGCTCGCCTTTGGTCAGGGTAATCGTCTCTTCGTTCACAGGCAGGCGGTAAAAGCCCGGCCCGTTGAGCGAGACGAATGCCTCGAGCTTGTCCAGCGCACCTTCGCGGTCGAACATCTCGGCCACCAGAGACATGGTGTTCGTCGCGGTAAAACATCCCGCGCAGCCGCAGGCCATTTCCTTGTTTGCATCCGTGTGCGGAGCGCTGTCCGTGCCCAGGAAGAACCTCGGGTCGCCCGACGTTGCGGCAGCCAGCAGGGCCAGGCGATGTTCCTCGCGCTTGGCGACCGGCAGGCAATAGTAATGCGGTTTGATTCCACCCACCAGAATATGGTTGCGGTTGATGATCAGGTGGTGCGCGGTGATCGTCGCACCCAGATCCGTTTCATTGGCTTTGACATAGTCCGCACCGTTGGAGGTGGTGATATGTTCCATCACCACGCGCAAGCCCGGCGTCGACTTGCGGATCGGGTCCAGAACGCGGTCTATGAACACGGCCTCGCGGTCAAAAATGTCGATCTCGGCGTCGGTCACTTCGCCATGGACACACATGGGCAGGTCGATCTCGGCCATTTTCTCCAGTACCGGGCGCACTTTGTCAAAGTCACGCACGCCCGAGGCCGAATTGGTCGTGGCCCCGGCCGGGTACAGCTTGACCGCTTTTATCAGCCCGCTGGCATGGGCAGCGGCGACGTCCTGCGCATCTGTATCCTCGGTCAGGTACAGGGTCATCAGTGGCTCGAACACCATGCCGTCGGGCAGGGCGGCCAGGATTCTGTCGCGATAATCGGCGGCCTGATCCCCGCGTACAACAGGCGGCACAAGGTTCGGCATAATGATTGCACGGGCGAAATGACGTGCGGTTTCGGGCAGAACGGCCTGCAACATGGCGCCATCGCGCAGATGCAGATGCCAATCGTCGGGGCGGCGGATCGTGAGGGTATCGGTCATGGCCTTCCGCTAGCATAGCTGCCCCGAAAGACCAACCAGCCCGTTACGAGTTGGCGAAAAAACTTGTCAACCAACCGGAACGTCGTAGCTCTGACAGGGGCTAGGGCCTTGACGCAATGGCGCTTGCGTGACCTGTTTGTCGGCGAAGTAGAGAGGGGTTCCATGACGCAGCCAAATTCCATTGATGCCGTGCAGCAGATGCTGGGACGTCAGGGCTATGTCTGCGGACGGGCCCTTGCCACGGTTGTGTTCCTGTCGCTGAAGCTTGGTCGCCCGTTGTTTCTGGAAGGTGAAGCAGGAGTTGGAAAGACGGAAATCGCCAAGGCGCTGGCATCCGGTCTGAACCGCCGTTTGATCCGATTGCAGTGCTACGAAGGTCTGGACGCGTCCTCTGCCGTTTACGAATGGAACTTTCCGGCGCAGATGGTCGCGATCCGAACGGCCGAAGCTTCGGGCGGGGCCGACCGGGGCGCGTTGCAGGCGGAACTGTTTTCGGATGAATACCTGATCGAACGCCCTTTGCTGCAAGCAATGCGCCCGGACGAAAACGGAGCGCCGGTTCTTCTGATCGATGAACTGGACCGGACCGATGAACCGTTCGAAGCCTTTCTGCTGGAAGCTCTGAGTGATTTTCAGGTCACGATCCCTGAACTGGGCACCGTTGCAGCACCCGAACCACCCATTGTGATTGTCACGTCGAACCGGACCCGCGAAGTGCACGATGCCCTCAAGCGTCGCTGCCTGTATCACTGGGTCGATTATCCTGATTTCGAACGTGAGATCGAAATTCTGCATGCGCGCGCGCCCGAGGCCGCCGATGCGCTCAGCCGCGAAGTTGTGGCTTTCGTTCAGCTTCTGCGCACCGAGGATCTGTTCAAGAAACCCGGCGTGGCCGAAACCATTGACTGGGCGAAATGCCTGTTGGCGCTGGACGTGATGAACCTCAGCCCCGAGGTGATTGGCGACACGCTGGGTGCGATCCTGAAATATCAGGACGACATTCAAAAACTTCAGGGGTCCGAGGCCAAACGCATCCTCGACGAGGCCAAGGCCACGCTCGAACCGGTCTGATGTTTCATCTTTTTCCAAATACTCCGGGGGTATGGGGGCAGAGCCCCCATAACGTCTGATGGCCGAACAGATTCCGCTGGATATCCCGGACAACCCGAAGCTTGCGCAGAACATCACCCATTTTGCCCGCGCACTCAGAAAGGCGGGGCTGCCAATCGGACCCGGTCGCGTGATCGACGCAATTCGTGCCGTGCAGGCAGCAGGTTTCACGCAGAAACGGGATTTCTACTGGACGCTGCACGCCTGTTTCGTGAACCGCCCCGAACATCGCACGGTCTTCGCACAAGTCTTCCGAATGTATTGGCGCGATCCGCGATACATGGAACACATGATGGCCATGATGCTTCCTGCCATTCGGGGTGTGCAAGAGGAACGCAAGGCGGATGCCGGTGAAAAGCGCGCGGCTGAGGCCCTGCTGGATGGTGTCGAACGTGACGCGCCCGAGCCGGCTGCGCAAAACGAAGGCGAAACCGAAATCGAGATTGACGCCACGCAAACGGCATCGTCCGAAGAGCGGCTGCGCAATCTGGACTTCGAACAGATGAGCACTGCTGAAATCGCTCAAGCCAAACGCGTATTGGCGCGGATGACCCTGCCGGTCAAACCCATTGAATCGCGCCGCGGACAGGCCAGTCATCTGGGGCACCGTATCGACCGCGCCCGCACCTTGCGCGCAGCCATGCGGCAAGGCGGCGAGTTACGCGATATCGCCCGACTACAGCCTAAACCTCGGTGGCCAAATCTTGTTGCGCTTTGCGACATCTCGGGTTCGATGAGCCAATACAGCCGAGTCATCCTGCACTTCCTGCACACGGTCTCGAACGCCAAAGGGGCAGGTTGGGCCAAGGTTAATGCCTTCACTTTCGGCACGCGCCTGACCAACATAACCCGCCACTTGCATCATCGGGATGTTGACGCAGCGCTTGCCGCTGCCGGGGCCGAGGCACAGGACTGGGAAGGGGGCACACGCATCGGCGATTGTCTGCATCAGTTCAACAGAGACTGGTCAAGACGTGTCATGGGGCAAGGTGCGGTTGTTCTGTTGATCACCGACGGTTTGGAGCGGGGTGACCCGGAGAGCCTTGAGAAAGAGATCGAGCGGCTGCACCTGTCCTCCAAACGCCTGATCTGGCTGAACCCTCTGCTGCGCTGGGACGGGTTTGCCCCCAAGGCCCAGGGAGTGGCGGCCATGCTGCCCCATGTCGACAGTTTCAGGGCAGGGCACTCGATTGCCTCGCTCGAGGATCTGGCCGCCGTGATTTCACAACCCGACGACCAGGGGCAGAAAGCACGGCTGATGGCCGCGCTTTCCGATTAGACCGTTACGACAACTGTTCTTCGTTGCACTTCCGGGCCATTTCCATGGCCTTGTAGGTGCCGGTCAGATCGACGGTAAATGCATAGGATGTCTCGGGGAACACGATCATGACCTTCTTCTTGGCCAGATCATCCGCGAATTGCGGGTTGTCAGACAGAATGTAACCACCGGAATAACCCTTGGTGATATTGCCTTTCATGCCCGTAGCTTCACCCAGATAGATGTTGTCCCCGATCAGGATAGCCACTTCTTGTGTTTCGCCACGTTTAATGTCGGTATCGGCTTTTGTGAATACCCCCACATACCCCACGCCGCGATCTTCGGTCAGGCCCATCTGAACGACGTTTTCCGCATCGTCCACGGCCTCGATCAGGCAGGACTTCTTTTCGTTGTCGATGAAGACTTTCCAGCCCTCGACCTCTCCATAACGTTCGAATGTGTCAGCCCACGCTGCGGTCGAAGTCAAAAGACCAACCACTGCGCCCAGTGCAAGATAATGTTTCAACTGCTTGTCTCCGAAAGAAAATGTGTTTGGTATGCAGCTTGGGCGCCTGGCCCGCTGCCCGCGTAAGCTAAAACCCGGGCTCATAACAATCAATACTATGATTTATTGAATATTGTTCAGGCCTTAGCATCGGCTCGCTGGGTTCAACATAGACGTTTTGACAGGGGTGTTGCGCTTTTCATCCCGCCAATCCTGCCTATGTTGGAGACAGACGACGTCTGGAGGTTCTGATGGAACGATTCGACAACAGCCCGGAAACGGCATTGAAGTGGCACCGCAATGGCAGCGGCGCCGCGCTTGCCACGGTTGTCGAAACCTGGGGCAGCGCGCCACGCCGGGTGGGTTCCCAGCTGGTTATCGGCGGCGATGGCCGGATCGAGGGGTCTGTGTCGGGCGGCTGTGTCGAAGGTGCGGTGATCGTCGAAGCGCTCGAGGCCATTGACGAAGGCGAAGCCCGCTTGCTGGAGTTCGGGGTAAGCGACGAAGATGCCTTTGCGGTCGGGCTGGCCTGTGGCGGAACCATTCGCGTTCTTGTCGAACCCGTTGGAAAGGTTCTGCCCGAACCGATGCTTGCAGAACTGGTTGCAGCCCGCGCAGCGCGCGAACCCATCGCTTACGAAGTCAATATTGATACCGGGCACAGAGCCTTGCGCCGTAACGCCTATGCGGAACGGCTGCGCATGGATCGATCCGGTTTTGAAGAAGATGGTCAGACCTTTGTGGCCGTTCACAACCCGCCACTGCGATTGATCGTTGTTGGTGCGGTTCATATCGCGCAGGCACTGGTGCCGATGGCGCGAATTGCCGGGTATGATCCGGCCATAATTGACCCGCGCGACGCGTTTGCATCCAGCGCCCGTTTCCCGGGCGAAACGATCCTTACGGATTGGCCGGATGAGGCCGTTGCAAAACTCGGGTTGGATGCGCGCACCGCAATTGTCCTGCTGACGCATGATCCAAAGCTGGATGATCCGGCGCTGCAAGCTTCACTGGATGCGGGTGTGTTTTACATTGGTGCCTTGGGATCGACACGTACCCACGCCAAACGCGTCGAGCGTATGAAAGCGGCCGGTTTCAGTGATGAGCAAATCTCGAGAATTCATGGGCCAATCGGGTTAGATATCGGGGCTGCCGGCCCATCCGAGATTGCCGTTGCAATTCTGGCGCAGATGACGGCCGTTCTGCGAGGCAAGGCATGAGGTTTGGTCCGGTACCCGTCTCTGAAGCAAAAGGTGCCATTCTGGCCCATTCGGTGACGGCTGACGGGCAAAAGCTGCGCAAGGGGCTGTCGCTGCGGGCAGAGCATGTGGCACAGTTGACGCAGGCGGGGATCCGCGAAGTGATCGTTGCGCGGCTAGAACCCGGCGATTGCCACGAGGATGAGGCCGCACGTCGTTTGGCCGCAGCTCTTGCGCCAGATGCGGGGTCGGCCAATCTGCGCGTGACAGACGCGTTTACCGGCCGGGTCAACCTGTTGGCGGGCGGGCCGGGCGTGGCGGTTCTGGAAGTGGATGCGTTGGAAATGTTCAATCGGGTCAACCCGATGATCACGGTTGCGACGGTTCCGCAATACCAGCAGATGGGTCCGAAGGGCATGGTCGCCACCATCAAGGTCATCTCATATGCCGTGCCAGAGGCTGATGTTCGGCGGGCCGCCAATTTGGCGCAAGGGGCCGTGCGTCTGGCAAGGCCCGTTCACAAGACAGCAGGTTTGATCGTCACGGATATCCCCGGTGGCCCGTCCAACGACAAGGGGATCGCCGCCATTCGCGGACGGACCGAAGCCCTGGGTCTGGATTTGTGTGATGTGCAGATCGTACCGCATCGCGTGGATGCGCTGGCCAAGGCGGTTTCCAGAACGACCGGTGATCTGCTGATGATCCTGACCGGGTCCGCGACCTCGGATCCGGACGATGTTGCCCCGTCTGCTGTTCGGCTTGCCGGCGGGCGGGTGGATCGGTTCGGAATGCCGGTTGATCCGGGAAACCTGCTGTTTCTGGGTGCGATGCAGGATCGACCGGTGATCGGGTTGCCCGGATGCGCGCGATCTCCGGCGTTGAACGGGGCGGATTGGGTTCTGTCACGGGTTGCCTGCGGGATCGAAACGACGGGATCGGATATTGCCGGAATGGGCGTCGGAGGATTGTTGAAGGAAATCCCGACCAGACCGCAGCCGCGCGCCAAACGAAAAGAATGATCTGCTGCTGATCCTGAGCGGAGCTGAATTCTGAGGTTGATCCCAGAGGCTTTGACGGATCCGGCTTATGGTTTTCTGAGCTTTGGCAATACGCCGGGTCGCCAATACGCTCCGGTATCCTCCCGCGCTTTCTGATAGGCATCCACTCTTTCTCTGGCGGTCTCTCCGCCGGCGTCAAACAAATGGCCCAGCAGGCATTCAAGAACAGCCATTGCCCCCGAAAAACTGGAAAACGGGTGCAGGGTTCGTGTGCTGACAGGCAGGACGACATCCGGTTCAACCCCCGGGGCGATGACCTCGCTATCCGATAACAGGACGATGCGCATCGACCGGTCCCGAGCATACCGCATCGCCTGAATCGTGTCGGCCGAATAGGGGTGAACCGTAATGGCAAACAGACAATCCTCGGCGGTGGCTTCGACCAGATCGTCGATGGCCGAACCCATGTGGCGGGGCACCAGCTGAAGCCCGGGATGGGCCATGCGTCCGGCGTAGTGGAAGTAATAGGCCAGCGCATGGCTGGATCGTGTGGCCGTCACATAGCAGCGGCGCGCCGACCTGATGTGCGCGACGGCCTGTTCCGTCAAATGGGGGGCCATGAGGCGCAGCGATCTGGCCACGACATTTATTTCGTTCTGCGCAAATCGTGCCTGCGCCGCACCAAACTGCCCTTGTTCCTTTAGGTGTTCCAGCCAGTCTTGCCCAAACCTGTCTTCGCCGTCGGTTGTCAGAGCGTTTCGAAATGGGCGCCGAAAAGCGTCAAAGCTGTCATACCCCATCCGTTGCGCCAGCCGGATCAGAACGTTCGAGCTGATGCCGATGCGATCGGTGGTGGTTCGGATCGAATTCAACGCGAATTCGCCGGGATGATCGATGATGTACTTTACCGCGACCTGCATTTGCGCAGGCATTTCATCGATCTCGCGGCGCAATTGCGTAACGATGGCAGTAAGAGTGCGGGTCATGCGGCAAACAAAACATATGTTTTCCATTTGGTAAATTGAAAACGCTACTTGAGCTCATTAGCTGAGGACAGACGAACACGAGGGCGCAATGAGCGAGAGCACAGTGAAAACCACCGGGAAACCATATATACTGGTTGCTCCGAACGGGGCCCCGCGGGGTCGCGCGGATCACCCGGCCTTGCCAGTCACGACGGACCAGATCGTCGCAACGGCGCGGGGCTGCCACGAGGCTGGTGCGAATGGCATACACCTGCATGTAAGGGATACCGACGGACATCACACGCTGGATGCCGGATTGTATCGCGAAACAATCGCGGAACTGAAAAGGGTGGTGCCGGGTATGGATGTTCAGATCACCACCGAGGCAGCAGGCGTGTTCGACGTCCCGTCGCAGTTTGACTGCCTGCAACGGGTCCGGCCTGAATGGGCCTCGATCTCAGTCCGGGAAATCGCGCGGGCCCTTGATCTTGCGCCTCGGGTCTATGCGCTATGTGCGGAGCAGGGCACGCGGGTTCAGCATATTCTCTACGATTCAGAAGATGTGAAGCTGTTGGAAGACTGGCAGTCGAAAGGTATCGTCCAGCCGGGCCAGACAGACCGGTTGCTTGTGTTGGGACGCTACAGTCAGAATCAGCAATCCGTGCCGGCAGAACTGGATGTGTTTCCGCCCAGCCCAGCCAATTGGATGGTGTGCGCCTTTGGGACGCAGGAACATGATTGTCTGGTCGAAACCGCGCGGCGCGGCGGCGACCTGCGTGTTGGATTCGAAAACAGCCTGACGGCACCGGATGGCACGCTCTGGACGGATAATGCGGCCTCGGTCGCGGCTTTGGTTGAAACACTTGGAAGGACCGGAACATGAGTCATGTTTTCCCACGCCACACCAAATCTGAACTTCCCGTCGCGGCGGGTGGAGACGGCGCTTATCTGATCGATGCTGACGGCAAGCGATATCTGGATTGCGGCGATGCGGCCGTGTCCTGTCTTGGGCACTCCAACCCGGCAGTGATCCGGGCCGTGCAACAGCAGGTGGAACAGATCGCATTTGCCCATACCGGGTTCATGACCTCGGAACCGGCTGAAGCGCTGGCCGATTTGCTGATCCAGCACGCGCCGGGGGATTTGGACCGGGTGTATTTCGTATCGGGCGGGTCCGAGGCGACCGAAGCCGCCATCAAATTGGCGCGCCAGTATTTTCTGGAAATCGGGAAGCCCGAGCGCCGCCACGTGATCGCGCGCAAGCAAAGCTATCATGGCAACACTCTGGGGGCCTTGTCTGCCGGGGGAAACGCCTGGAGACGGGCCCAATTCGCGCCGATGCTGATCGAAATGACCCATATCTCGGCCTGCTATGAATATGCTGAAAAGCCCGAGGGTGAGAGCAGCTTTGACTATGGTCAGCGCGTCGCTAACGAGTTGGAGGCGGAAATTCTGCGCCTGGGTCCTGAAACGGTTCTGGCCTTCATGGCCGAGCCGGTTGTCGGTGCTACGCTTGGCGCGGTTCCGGCGGTTGAGGGGTATTTCAAACGCATCCGGGAAATCTGCGATCAATACGGCGTGCTGCTGATTCTGGATGAGGTGATGTGCGGCATGGGACGCACCGGTCATCTGTTCGCCTGTGACCACGACGGTGTTGCACCGGATATTCTTTGCATCGCCAAAGGGTTGGGCGCAGGATATCAGCCGATCGGGGCGATGCTGTGCACCGATGAAATCTATGGCGCGATTCGCGATGGGTCGGGGTTTTTCCAACATGGGCACACCTATATCGGCCATCCTGTCGCCACGGCTGCGGCTCTTGCGGTGGTCCGTGAGCTGACAGAGGGAGAATTGCCGGCGCGCGCCGGACGCATGGGCAGCAAACTGCATTCCGCACTGGAAGCCGCGTTTGGACAGCACCCGAACGTGGGCGATTTGCGTGGCCGTGGCCTGTTCCGGGGTGTGGAATTGGTAGCGGATCGCGAGACGAAGACCCCCTTTGATCCATCGTTAGGCATTGCCGGAAAGATAAAGAAGGCGGCGCTGGCCGAAGGCCTGATCTGTTATCCCATGGCGGGCACCCGGGATGGCCGGAACGGAGACCATATACTTCTTGCGCCGCCTTTTATCATAGAAGAGGCCCAGATAGGCGAACTTGTCAGCAAGCTGGAAAGCTCTTTTTCAGCCGTTCTCTGACAATACAGTGAGCACCCTGTTTGCCTGCGACACGTTTGCTATGTGTCGTGGGCAATGGATCTGGAAAAAGCGAAGTCCATGGTGCTGGATATCTGTCGCAGTTTCCGAACACTCCCTGTGTGGGTGCAGGTCTGGGTCACCTTCATTTTGGTACCGGTAAACCTGCTTTCGCTGGCATTTCTGGATCAGCCACAGGGGCAACTGATTGCACTACTTGCAATTTCTGGCATGGCGCTGAACGTGCCGATCATGTTGGGTGCACGCGGGATGAGCGGTGCGATGACCTTGCCGCATATTCTGTGTTGGGTGCCATTGGTCATCATCGTGACGCTTCTGCTGTTTTCCGAAGAAACCCCGAGCCCAGCCTTTGTTTGCTTTCTCCGGGTGCTTCTGATCGTCGATATCACCTCGCTGGCGTTCGATTTTCGCGATGCGGCCCGTTGGTTGCGCAGCAGGCAGGCGTCCTGAACAAAAAAGCCCCCTCAAGAGAGAAGGGGCTTGGACCGTTTCGATCTTTGAACCGGATTATTTCTGCGGCAGCGGGCCGATCATCATAATCATCTGACGGCCTTCCATCTTGGGCATGTTTTCGATCTTGCCCAAGTCCTTGACGTCCTCGGCAACGCGCTCCAGCAACTCGCGGCCCAGGTTCTGGTGTGCCATTTCGCGGCCGCGAAAACGCAGGGTAACTTTGACCTTGTCGCCTTTTTCCAGAAACTTGAAGACGTTCTTCATCTTGACGTCATAGTCATGCGTGTCGGTGTTGGGTCGGAATTTGACCTCTTTAACCTCGATGATCTTTTGCTTCTTACGGGCTTCGGCTTCGCGTTTTTGCGTTTCATATTTGAATTTGCCGAAATCCATGATCTTGCAGACCGGTGGGTTCGCATTGGGCGAAATTTCGACCAGATCAAGACCGGCATCAGCGGCCATCTGCATGGCTTTGGCGGGATGAACCACCCCGACATTTTCACCTTCGGCGCCAATCAGGCGAATTTCGGGGGCACGGATCTTATCATTGACGCGCGGGCCGGTGTCTCTCTGTGGCGGCGCGTTGTGAGGTCTGCGAGCTATGGGTTCATTCCTTTGATGATTGCAGAATTTCGAGCCCGGAATTTAAACCGGGCCGGGCCACACTTCAAGCGGCATAAACACCGGCAGTTACGAAAAAACAGTGTTTTGTCCGCTGATTTTTTGCGTTCGGGGCTGCAAAGCTCCGAACGCAAGGTGCCTTTAGCCGACAAAGGCTTTTTCGATCACGAACTCTTTGGGTTCGGAATTCGCGCCTTCGCGCAGACCAAAACTTTCAAGGATTTCCTTGATGTCCAGGTTGAAAGCCAGCGACCCGCAGACCATGGCGCGATCGGTTTCGGGCTTGATTCCGCCTTCTATGCCCAGGTCGCTGAACACGGTGCCATCCTTCAGCAGGTCGGTGATCCGGCCCATCTTGGGGCTCTCTTCGCGCGTGGTCGTCGGGTAATAGCGGATCTTGTCTGCAAAGCCTTCGCCAATAAGTTCGGCCAGCATTTCATCCTGACGGATGCTGTCGATCAATTGGCGGCCATATTCCAGTTCGGCCACTTCGCGGCAGGTATGGGTGATGATGACCTCGTCATAATCTTCATATGTTTGCGGTTCACGCAACAACGAAGCAAACGGGGCAAAGCCGGTGCCGGTTGCAAAAAACCACAAACGCTTGCCGGGCAGCAGGGCGTCATGCACCAACGTGCCAACCGGCTTGGGGCGCAGGATGATCTGGTCGCCGGGCTTGATATGCTGAAGCTTCGACGTCAGCGGGCCGTCCTGAACCTTGATCGAATAGAACTCCAGCTCATCGTCCCACGAAGGCGAGGCGATTGAATAAGCGCGCAGCAATGGCTTGCCATTGTCGCCCAGCAGACCAATCATCACGAACTCGCCCGAGCGGAAACGCAGCGTGGCGGGGCGTGTCACCTTGAAAGAGAACAGGCTGTCGGTCCAATGCTTGACCTCGGTTACAGTTTGCGCGTCCGGCAGGACCGGGGCCTTCACGGCAGTTGCTTCGCTCACGGGCTTCATCTCTGTCATCGTTTACCTGCCGGTCTGCTAAACCGACATCTCCGTTTAATCTTTGATCCAAGTCAGGAAAAGGGGACAGATTGCCCCCTTTGCGTTTCAAGCTGGCAATGGGCGGATCTTAACCGCGCAAGCGCGCCTGATAGTTGTTCTCTTTCCAGTTGGCCCGGGAAAGCCACTGATCTTCGGGCTGGCGATCTGCCAGATCTCCGTCAATCTCAACTTCGTCAAAGCCGCAGCGACGCGCCATGGCGAACTGGTCTGCCAGAACATGACCCTTGGCGCGCAAGCGTCCCGTATAGCCCTTCAGGCGCAGGGCGCGAGCGATGGTAAAGCCGCGACCGTCGGCAAAGGATGGAAAATCCACCCGAACCAGCCTGGCACTGCCCAGACGATCAAAAAGCTCATCCGGGTCCGTGTCCGAACTGACGTCCAGCGCAACCACGTCATTCGCGGCATCATCCAGAGTGACAAAGCCGTCGGTCCAGTCATCGGGCGAAAAGCCCTCATCCGTTACGATTACGTTCATGTTTTCTCTCCGATGCGCACCATCTTGCCATCGACAAAATGAATGCCGCATTCTTCCTTGTTCTGATCGCGCCAGCGCCCGGCGCGGGGGTCTTCGCCTTCCTTCACCGGCGAGGTGCAGGGCGCACAGCCGATCGAAGGGTATCCTTTGGCCACCAGCGGATGCCGGGGCAGGTTGTTTTCTTCCATATAGGCGCGCACATCGTCCGGCGCCCAATGGGCCAGCGGATTGACCTTGATCCGGCCCGTGCCGTCTTCGACCTCGAAAAACTCGAGCGCGGCGCGCGTGCCGGACTGAAACCGTTTCCGACCGGTAATCCAACCGCAATACCCTGTCAGGGCTTGCTGCAATGGAAAGGTCTTGCGCAGGTTGCAGCACGCATCCGTATCCCGCAGACGCAGCGCGCCATAGGGGTCTTCGCGTTGAAGTTCTTCGTCATCCGCCCGGATGATCCGAATGTTCCTGAGCCCCAGGCGCTCGCTGACTTCCTGCTGGTATTCCAGCGTTTCGGTGAACAGCAATTGGGTATCCACGAACAACACCGGCGTCATCTTGTCGATCACCGCGGCCATGTGCAGCAGCACCACCGATTCCGCACCAAAGCTTGAGACCAGTGCAAGCGCATCGATCTCTTCAAGGGCGCCATGCATCACGTCATGGGCGCTGTGGTGACGGAACCGGGCATTCAATGCGTTGACCTTCTCGGTCAGGTCGCTGCGGTCTTTGCCCAGTTCCGTTTGGATCAGATCAAGCGGCATTCGCCCGAGCCTCGGGGTAGAGTGCGGCCTTGAACGGCTCCATGCCGACGCGGCGATAGGTCATCAGAAAGGTTTCTTCGGCACTCTCGCGCAGATCCAGGTAGGTGTCGACGATCCGTTCCACGGCCGGCACGATCTCATCATAGGCAAAACCCGGACCGGTGCGGTCGCCGATCGCGGCCGTCTCGGTGGCGTCACCACCCAGTGTGATCTGGTAGTTTTCGACGCCTGCACGATCCAGGCCCAGGATACCGATATGGCCCACATGGTGGTGGCCGCAGGCGTTGATGCAGCCCGAGATCTTGATTTTTAGGTGCCCGATATCATGCTCCAGCTTCAACTCTTCGAAGCGGGTCGCGATTTCCTGAGCAACCGGGATCGAACGCGCCGTCGCCAGCGCGCAGTAATCCATGCCGGGGCAGGCAATGATGTCGCTGATCAGGCCGATATTGGCGGTGGCCAGTTCGTATTCTTTCAGCTTGGCGTGGATCGCGGGCAGGTCCGATTTGTGGACATGCGGCAGGATCACGTTCTGCTCATGGCTGATACGCAGCTCGTCATAGGCGAACTCTTCGGCCAGATCGGCCATAACGCGCATCTGTTCCGCGGTCGCATCACCCGGCGTCTGACCGTGTTTCTTGATCGAGATCGTAACGATCGCGTGGTCTGCGTTCTTGTGCGGCGCGATGTTGGTATCGATCCACGACCGGAAAACCGGATCGTTGGTATAGGCGCTTTCAAACGACGCAACCGAACCTTGACGGAAGGCAGGAGGCGCAAAGTGGCCTTTGATCTCATCCAGCAGCGCCATGTCGGCGCCCTTGAACTGTGGACGAACCTGCAAGAAGCGTTCATTCACCTTGGCGCGGATGGCGTCGATGCCGTGTTCATGCACGGTGATCTTGATGCGCGCCTTGTACTTGTTGTCGCGGCGACCGATCTGGTTCCAGACCGACACGGTGGCTTCCAGATAGGCCAGCAGATCGTCGAAGGCGACGAATTCGGACAGTTCCTTGCCAATCATGGGCGTACGGCCCAGACCGCCACCGACGATGACACGGGCACCCAGAACGCCGTCACGCTCGACCAGTTGCAGGCCGATGTCATGCGCTTTGATCACGGCGCGATCGTTCTCGGACCCGGTGATCGCAATCTTGAACTTACGCGGCATGAATTGGAATTCCGGATGATCTGTCGACCACTGGCGCAGCAGTTCGGCATAGGGACGCGGGTCGGCGACCTCATCCGCGGCGGCACCGGCGAAATGGTCGGCGGTCACGTTGCGGATGGTGTTGCCCGAGGTCTGGATGGCGTGCATGCCGACTTCGGCCAGCGCGTCCAGCATGTCGGGCACGTCGTTCAGTTTCGGCCAGTTGTACTGGATGTTCTGACGGGTGGTGAAGTGGCCATAACCCTTGTCCCACTTTTCAGCCAGCAGGGCCAATTGGCGCATTTGTGCGCTGTTCAGCGTGCCGTAGGGAATGGCGACCCGCAGCATGTAGGCGTGCAGTTGCAGATACAGGCCATTCATCAGACGCAGGGGCTTGAATTCGTCTTCGGTCAGCGAACCGTCAATGCGGCGCTCGACCTGAGCGCGAAACTGCGCGTTACGCTCTGCCAGAAAATCTTTGTCAAACTCGGAGTAGCGATACATGTCTAGCTGTCCTTGGTTGCAGCCCCGAACCCGGGGCCTTGAAGGGGAGAGAGAAGGGCCAGAGGTCAGGCCCGGGGCTGCGGGGAAGTTTCCTGTTTGCCGTGGGCATAGTTGGACGGACCAGTGCGGCGGAAGTCTTCCCGGAAATGGGTGGGCTCGGGGCCGTTTTCGCCAGCAACGGCATCGGCCAGATAGGCGCCCACGATCTTGTTTGCCTGACGCGCGGCATCCAGCAGGCGAACCTGCGCATGCGCCTCGTCGGTGATCAGTTCTGCTTCGCTCAGGTCACGGGACCAGCGGTCATCTTCGGTCAGATAAATCACGTCACCTTCGAGCAAGTCATTTGCAGTGACGACTTTGGGGGTAAAAGCGCGGGCCATCAGGCAAGCTCCTTGTTGAATTCGGTTACAGCCTGCGCCGCTTCGCGCGGTGCAAGGCCATAGAAGGTCAGGGCCGGTCCATCCATTTCGGCGGCGGCCAGATCGGTGGGCAACTGGTCCAAGGTGGTGGCCAAAACCCGTTGGTCGGAACGCGAGGCATTCTCGACCAGGGTAATGGGCGTGGCGCGATCGGCACCGTGCATGATCAGACGGCCCTGAATGAACCGAGCGGATTTCTTGCCCATGTAGATTGCCGCGACGGAACCGGCCTGAGCCAAAGCGTTCCAATCGTGATCCGCGAATCCTTGCATGTCGTGCCCGGTCAAAAACCGCACTGATGAGTTTCGTCCGCGGCGGGTCAGGCTTTGACCGATGCCAGCCACTGCGGCAGAGGCCGCCGTGATGCCGGGAATGATCTGCCAGGATATACCGGCCGCATCGACGGCCTCGATTTCTTCGTCCAAACGACCAAAGACCGTGGGATCACCCGATTTCAGGCGCACCACGCGGTTGCCATTCAGGGCGTATTCAACCAGAAGCGCGTCGATATCACTTTGCTTCCACGAGGGGCCGAACCCGGCCTTGCCGACATCGACCAAAGCGGCGTTCTGGGCGGCAATGTCCAGCACAGGCTTGCTGATCAGGCGATCATGCAGCACCACATCCGCGCGCTCGAATGCGGCCAACGCCTTGAGCGTCAGCAATTCGGGGTCACCGGGCCCGGCGCCGACAAAGTCGACATGGCCTATGGGATTGGTTGTGTGAAAATCCTGCATCGGATCGTCTCGGACATTGTTTGACTTGACCCTCAATATAGGAAATATTCCCACCAAAGCGCCATATCGCCGCTGAAATAAGGACAAATGTTCCGATTTCTGGGAAAACCGGAACAGAGGTGTCGAAACAGAAGGAAAATTGGAATGTCGGTGCGGATAGATGACACGGATCGAAAAATTCTGGCCGAGCTTCAACGGGACGCAGGCCAATCATTGGACGAAATTGCGGCTCGGGTCGGCAGTTCAAAGACGCCTGTCTGGAATCGCATTCGCAAGCTCAAAGGGGCGGGAATCATCGGCCAGCAAACGGTGCTGCTGGATGCCGAGGCACTAGGGTTCGAAGCCACCTTTTTTGTTTTGATCCGCACGTCGGAACATGAGGCGGATTGGCAGCGTAAATTCCTGAAAGCATTGAAGGATCACCCCGAAGTGCAAGAGGCGCACCGACTGGCGGGTGACATCGACTATATTCTGAAGGTTCGGGTCAAGAACGCGCGTGCCTATGATCAGTTCTATCAATCGCTCATCTCGGAGGTGCGTGTGCACAACGTCACGGCGTTGTTGTCCATGGAAGAGATCAAGTCCACGACGATGCTGCCGCTGAATGCGTTGGCAGAGCGGGCTTAGAACACTCGATCGTGCCTCGCCGCCCGTGTCTTTCATGAGGTTTTGAGCCAGTTGAGCCGATGGGTGTTTTCATCCGGCCGGAAGCAAAATCACCAGAGGCATCGCGTATATGTGCGAAAGGTGATGGCTAAGGTCTGACCAACAGCTGATTCAGCCCGTGAAAGTGATAGCTGTCCGAATAATGCGGCGGCGCAGCCAGTTGCAGGTTTGGACAGCTTTCGAACAGGATCGGCAAAGCAATGCGCATTTCCAGACGCGCCAGTGGTGCCCCGACGCAGAAATGAATTCCGCCCCCAAAGCTTGTGTTGACTTCAATCGGACGGCGCGGCTGAAACGTGTTCGGTTCAGTCCAGACAGCGGGGTCGCGGTTGGCCGCGCCAAGCAACAGTGCCACTTGATCGCCACGTTTGAATGAATGGCCGAACAGGTCCACGTCCTCATACGCGTAGCGTGTGAACATGTGCAGAGGCGGGTCATAGCGCAGGATCTCTTCGATGGTTGCGTCAAGGCCGACCGGTGCCAGGGCTTCGGGGGCGGTACGGGTCTGCAACAGGGTTTTTACCCCGTTTCCCAGTGAATGCACGGTAGCCTCATGGCCTGCGTTAAGCAGCAGGATGCAGGTGGCAACCAGCTCGTCCAGTGACAGTTTCTGGCCTTCTTCTTCAACACTTATCAACCGGGTTATCAGATCGTCCCGGGGATCATTGCGCCGCAGCTCTATGTATTCCTTCAGGAATTCGGTGAATTCCCGAGAGGATTTGGCGGCCCTGTTTTCGGTGTCCTGCGTGCGGTTGGCCTGATACATGGCAACCATATCGTGAGACCACTGCAACAGATCGGACGCCATGGTTTCAGGGACGCCCAGAAGCCGGCAGATCGTGACCACAGGGACCTGCGTGCAATAGGCTTCCAACAGGTCGAACGTGTTCCGAGGGAAGTCTTTGATCAGGCCGTGGCACAGATCTTCGATGGAAGGTTGCAGCGCAGAAATCGCCCGTGACGTGAAGGCGCGCATAACCAATGACCGAAGGCGTGTGTGCCTTGGTGGTTCTGCTTCAAGCAGTGAATGGGCCTCGATGGCCAGCCAGGGTGCCAGGTGCGCGGGACCTTGCTCTGCCAGCTCGGGCGGTACCTCGCGGCCAAATCGGCGGTCCCGAAACAGGGCGCGAACCGCGCGGTATGAAACCGCGGCGACCATACTGTAGTCCTGCCAATAGAACAGATCGCCCGAGCCCCGCGCCGTGTCGTAGAACGTGTAGGGGTTTTGGACGAAACCCGGGTCTGTCGGTGATTGCGAATAAGACTTCATGCGCCGCACACTTGCCATGCGGCGCGTTGAATGCAAGACCCTGTCTATGCACAGGGTTTGGTTCATTTCCGGTTTTTTGCTCGCCGTTGGGGTATTGTCGGGGTTTGTCTGGTCTTATGGCTATCGACAAGCCCTGTCTCAGCTGAGCGAGAAGGCAGAGGCAGATCTTGAGCTGGCGGCTGACCGGTTGAGCACGCAGATGCAAGTGTATCAGGAACTTGCCGTGTTGATGGCAGCTCATCCCGTTTTGCAGGAACTGGATACGCAGACCGGTATACGCCAAGCCCGGGCTACGCTGCTGGACGTCGCTGACAAAACAGCCGCCGTAAACATGATGTATCTGGATTCGAACGGGCAGGTGCTGGTATCGGCGCAGCCTGTGTCCCAACGCAACATGGCCCATCATCCGGCTTTCCGTCGTGCGATGCAGGGTGCCCTGGGCAGCGCGCACGAGGTTGTGCCTTCGGGCGAAGACCGGATTTATTCCTACGCCGCCCCCGCTTTTGGTCCGTCTGGCCAGATCGAAGGCGCGTTGATGGTTGTTGCTGATGTTCAGGACGTTGAACAGACGTGGCGCGGCAGTACCGAAGCGGTTTTCTTTGTCGATTCCGATGGTGTCGTTTTCATTTCCAACAGATCCGACCTGCTGTTCTGGCGCCGGGCGGACGGTGAGGCGGGGGTAACGCCGCCCGATGGTGCGGCTGTTGACTTTTCTTCAAAACAGGTCGGCAGGCACGAGTTATGGCATTTGAACTGGGGGCGTTACCTGCCTCGCGATGCGCTGCATCTGACCCTTGATTTGCCAGTGATCGACATGACTGCCGAGGTTCTGGTGGACGTAGCGCCGGCCCTTCAGCTTGCCAGGCTTCAGGCGGCGGCCGTCGCGGCGATCTGTCTGGCCTTCGGGGCCATGCTCTTTCTTGCCATGGAGCGGCGGCGGGCATTGGCCGAAGCGAATGCCGTTCTGGAAAGCCGTGTGGCCAAACGTACCCATGACTTGACAGTGGCAAATGCCAGTTTGCGCAAGGAAGTGGCGGAACGGGAAGAAGCCGAAGCGGCGTTGCGGCGGGCCCAGGCAGACCTGGTGCAGGCGGGGAAGCTCAGCGCTTTGGGGCAAATGTCTGCGGGGATCAGCCATGAACTGAACCAGCCGCTTATGGCCATACGACAATTTGCGGATAACGGTTCAGCGTTCCTGACGCGGGGAAAACCTGAAATGGCTGCCGAGAATCTGGGCCGGATCTCGGAAATGGCGGCGCGGATGGCGCGGATCATCAAGAACCTTCGCGCCTTTGCCCGCAATGAAAGCGAACCAATGGGGCGTGTTGACCTGATACAGGTTCTCAACACCGCTGTTGAACTGACCGAGACCCGCCTGCGCGACGACGATGTAACCCTGAACTGGGCCCCCCCGAATAGCGCTGTGTATGTTTGGGGGGGTGAAGTACGTTTGGTGCAGGTGTTCGTGAATCTGATCAACAATGCGGCGGATGCAATGCTGGGACGACCAAAACGGATTATAACGATAACGCTGCGAAAAGGCGCACGATTGAGTGTTTCCTTGCAGGATACTGGCCCGGGCATTGAAGACCCCGACCGAATGTTCGAGCCCTTCTATTCTACGAAAAGCGTTGGATCGTCAGAAGGTTTGGGGCTGGGGCTTTCCATTTCCTATGGGCTGGTTCAAAGCTTTGGTGGGGATATACGGGGCGCGAACACGGCGGATGGGGCCATGTTTACCGTCGAACTGGAACCTTGCGACAAGGAAGAGGCCGCGTGATGCGCAGGGTTTTGTTGGTCGATGATGATGCCGCCGTACGCGAGGCCCTGTCTCAAACTCTGGAACTGGCGGATTATCTGCCAACGACCGCTGGATCCTTTGTGGCTGCCAAGGATCACATCAGCCGCGAGTTCCCCGGTGTCATCATTTCGGATATCCGCATGCCGGGGCGGGACGGGTTCCATCTTTTGTCTTATGCCCGAGAGGTCGATCCGGATCTTCCCGTGGTTCTTCTGACGGGTGAGGGTGATATTCCCATGGCCGTCGACGCCATGGGAAAGGGCGCGTTCGATTTTCTGGAAAAGCCATGTGCTGCGTCCGACCTTCTGGAGGTGCTTGAACGCGCCTTTGCAGCCCGTTCGCAGGTATTGGAGCAAAGAGCGGCGAAATCCGAGTTGGAACGAGGAGACCCCGCCGCGCGTTTGCTGTTCGGACTTTCGCCGCAGGCCGAGGCCCTGCGCGAACGGGTTCGGACCGTTGCGCCAACAGGCGCCGAAGTTCTTGTGACAGGACCGCCGGGCAGCGGCATCTCGAAGGTCGCCGAGGTCGTGCATCTGATGTCGCCAGCAGGGCAGGGACCGTTTGTCAAACGCACGGCCTCCAGCCTCAGCCCCGACGACTTGGCCAAAAGCTGCGAAGATGCAGCAGGTGGGTCGCTTTTTCTGGACGAAGTCTCGGCCATGCCCCATGCCACGCAATTTGCGGCGTTGGAGATCATCGAGCAGGGACCGGGCGGGCGTATCATTGCGGGAACGACCGCTGATCTGTCGGCGCTGAGTTCCGAAGGCCGGTTCAATGCAGACCTGTTTTACAGGCTGGATGTCATGCGGGTGCGTATTCCATCGCTGGCAGAACGTCCCGACGACATTCCCGTGATCTTCCGCCATTACGTTGCACAGGCCGCGGAACAGGCGGGGATCGTGGCGCCGGAAATCTCGTCCGAGCATCTGGCGTCGCTTATGGCCAGCGACTGGCCGGGGAATGCGCGATCCCTGATGTCAGCCGCGATGCGCTTTGTGCTGGGAATGCCGGAAGAGGTCGCGCAGGCAACAGATCTGGGCCTCAGCGAACAGATGGCGCGGGTGGAGCGGTCGCTGCTCATCGCGGCGCTGGGTCGTCACAACGGCAAGGCATCAGATGCGGCGAAGGCGTTGAAACTGCCGCGCAAGACATTTTACGACAAGCTGGCACGGTACCAGATCAGGGCCGAAGATTACCGGCGGTAGCGGCCGGGCTCCCGCCACCTTTTTCCGCATTAACATGTGTCTGAAGCTGTTGGGCCGGGCAACCGGCTGTCGCGGGCTGCGGTTTCGTGCAGTTGATTCATGGGTTTTGATTCGCAGGGTGTGCGGATTTCCGCACAAACTGGAATATTGCTGTGCGGAATTTCGCACTCGGGGTTTTGAGTGCGTCGGCGGTGCATTGCAAAGCGCTCCATAAGCCTTGGAAAAAAAATCATTAAATAGAAAATTGAGAGGCAAAAAACAAAACGTTGAGCGGATCGTGCCGATTCGTTTCACTTCGCTGCATCTGATACCGAATTGGTGTCGTAGGACAGTTTCAAGGAAGTCTGGGAGGAAAAGACAGATGAAATTCCTGACAACGGCCGCAACCGCTCTGGCGCTGACAGTCACTGCAACCGCAGGCATGGCAGCCTGTGACGATGGTGAAATCGTCGTCAAGTTCGCGCATGTGACCAACACTGACAAACACCCCAAGGGCATCGCCGCATCGCTGCTGGAACAGCGCGTCAATGATGAGATGAACGGCGTGATGTGCGTGGAGGTCTATCCGAACTCGACCCTGTACAACGACGACAAGGTGCTGGAAGCGATGTTGCAGGGCGACGTACAGCTGGCCGCACCTTCACTGTCGAAATTCGAGAAGTTCACCAAGCAGTTCCGCCTGTTTGACCTGCCGTTCATGTTCAAGAACATCGACGCTGTGGATGCATTCCAGGCTTCGGCTGAAGGTCAGGCGATGAAGGACAGCATGCAGCGCCGTGGCCTTCAGGGGCTGGCGTTCTGGCACAACGGCATGAAGCAGATGTCGGCCAACAAGCCGCTGGTCGATCCGTCGGATGCAAACGGTCTGAAATTCCGCGTGCAGTCTTCGGACGTTCTGGTGGCACAAATGGAGGCCATTGGTGGCAGCCCGCAGAAAATGGCGTTCTCGGAAGTTTACGGCGCGCTGCAACAGGGGGTTGTGGATGGTCAGGAAAACACCTGGTCGAACATCTATGGCAAGAAGTTCTTCGAGGTGCAGGACGGCATCACCGAGACCAACCACGGTATCATCGACTATCTGGTGGTCACCTCTGTGGACTGGCTGGACAGCCTGGAACCGGACGTGCGTGACCAGTTCCTGACCATTCTGGCTGAAGTCACGGAAACACGGAACAAGGAAGCCTTTGCCGTGAACGAAGCAGCCAAAGCCTCGATCGTTGAAGCAGGCGGTGTCATCCGCGAGTTGACCCCGGAACAGCGTCAGGCCTGGGTTGATGCGATGAAACCCGTTTGGGACCAGTTCGCAGGCGACGTGGGTCAGGACAAGATCGACGCGGCCCAGGCCATCAACGCCGGGTTCTGAACCTGGTCAAAGGCTGCGCGTCCGGGGACTGGGGAGTATTCGACGCGCTGGCCGGGCGGGCTGAACAAGCCCGCCCAACACTCTCTCATCACAAAAAATGCGGGGACAGAAAGATGTCTGGTGCGAATCCCGGCCAAGGCGGGCTGGTCGACCATATCGAAGAAACCCTGATCGCGTGTCTGTTGGGCCTGATGACGGTCGTGACATTTGCCAACGTGATCGCGCGGTTTGTTTTCAATTCGAATATCCTGTGGGCGCTTGAACTGACGGTGTTCACTTTTGGCTGGCTGGTGCTGCTTGGCGCTTCCTACGCGGTCAAGAAACATTCTCATCTGGGTGTTGACGCGATTCTGAACATGCTGGCCCCAGCGCCGCGTCGCATTCTGGCGCTGATTGCTGTGGGGTGCTGTTTGGTGTTTTCGTTGCTGCTGCTGAAAGGCGCCTATGATTATTGGGCCGTCTTTGCAGATCTGCCGCCAACATCGGGTCGCTGGTTTCCAACCGGGTTCGATTTCAGTGCGCGCAGCCAGAGTTTCTATGAAGTGGACGATATCCCCATGATCGCGCCGCTGCGGTTTCTGGAAGACCTGATCAACTATGGCGAAGGGTACGAGAAGCTTCCCAAGGTCGTACCCTATCTGGTGCTGCCGGTATCGATGCTGCTGCTGGTGATCCGGTTCGCCCAGGTTGCCGTTCAGATCTGGCGTGGCGAAACGGATCGCCTTGTCGCCAGCCACGAAGTCGAGGACGAGATCGAAGAAGTCCGCGCTCAGCAAGGAGAGCATAACTAATGGACGTCGTACTTCTTTTCTCGATGGTCGTCGGCCTGCTGCTGATCGGTGTGCCGATTGCGGTTGCGCTTGGCCTCAGCTCGACCCTGTTTCTGCTGATCTACTCCGACAGTTCACTCGCTTCTGTCGCGGGCACTCTGTTCGAGGCTTTTGAAGGGCATTTTACACTGCTGGCGATCCCGTTCTTCATTCTGGCGTCGTCCTTCATGACAACAGGCGGTGTGGCGCGCCGGATCATCCGGTTCTCGATCGCCTGTGTCGGGCATTTGCCCGGCGGTCTGGCGATTGCGGGCGTGTTTGCCTGTATGCTGTTCGCAGCCCTGTCCGGGTCGTCCCCGGCGACCGTGGTCGCCATCGGCTCGATCGTCATCGCAGGGATGCGTCAGGTGGGCTATTCCAAGGAATTTGCCGCCGGTGTGATCTGCAATGCAGGGACACTGGGTATTCTGATCCCTCCGTCCATCGTCATGGTCGTATATGCCGCCGCTGTTGAAGTCTCGGTTGGGCGCATGTTCCTTGCGGGGGTCATTCCCGGTCTGATGGCCGGTTTGATGCTGATGATCACCATCTATGTCATGGCCAAGGTCAAGAACCTGCCCAAGGGGGAATGGAAAGGCTGGGGAGAGGTCTTTACCTCGGCCCGTGAGGCCGGTTGGGGTCTTTTCCTGATCGTCATCATTCTGGGTGGCATCTATGGTGGTATCTTCACTCCGACCGAAGCCGCCGCAGTTGCCGCGGTCTATGCGTTCTTCATTGCCAGCTTTGTGTACAAGGACATGGGCCCGCTGAGCACGGAAGAAGGCGCACAGAACCTGCCGCTGCTGAAAAAGCCCCATGCGCTGATCACGGCGTTCTTTCATCCAGACACCAAGCATACGCTGTTCGAGGCGGGCAAGCTGACGGTCACGCTGCTGTTCGTGATCGCCAACGCGCTGATCCTCAAGCATGTTCTGACCGACGAACAGGTGCCGCAGCATATCGCGAGCGCCATGCTGTCGGCAGGTCTGGGGCCGGTGACATTCCTTATCGTGGTCAACGTCATCCTGTTGATCGGCGGTCAGTTCATGGAACCGTCTGGCCTACTGGTGATCGTCGCACCGCTGGTGTTCCCGATTGCCATCGAGTTGGGCATCGACCCGATCCATCTGGGTATCATCATGGTGGTCAACATGGAGATCGGGATGATCACGCCTCCGGTCGGTCTGAACCTGTTCGTAACTTCGGGTGTTGCGGGTATGCCAATGATGAGCGTTGTGAAGGCGGCGCTGCCGTTCCTGGCGGTTCTGTTCGTCTTCCTGGTCATGGTGACGTATATTCCGTGGATTTCGACCTTCCTGCCCAACACGTTCATGGGCCCCGAGATCATAACGAACTAGCAGGAAAAACCCGTTCCGAACCGGCGTGCCGGTTCGGAACCCTCAGGTCGGGTGGCCGTATTTCACCAGATAGTCCGTGACCCACCGGATACCTCCGTACGCCCGACGTCGGCGCGCGCCCCAGGATCCGATGTCGTCATTGACAAGTTCGTGCGGATTGGGCCGTCCGTTGAAGATCACGATCTTGGGACGCCGCGGCAGTTTCCGGTAGGGTTTGAAGATCAGGCCGAACGGCCAGTACGGCACCAGATGAATCAGACCGGTGCACCAGTTCTTGGGGAAACACCGGCGTTTGTGGGCCTGGGCCGAGATATAGTCCTGGTCGTTCTCGTATTTCGGCAAATGGATGTCACCGTCAAAGTCGTCGAACAGGTGGAACTGCTGTGACGGGAAAAAGGCCACCACGGATGAATTGCCACGGGTGACCTTGTTCATCAGCCACGGCACAAGATCCCAGACGCCAGCCGGAATCATCCGCCAGACGAAGCCCCGGAATTTGGGCATCAGATACAGCCCGCCCTTGTCCAGCGTAATCTGGAACAGCGGATCGAGATCACCGGTGATCAGCAGGTCGAGATCCAGGAACAGAGCCGCATCGTATTGTCCGACGATCCGGCGGTCGAACATCTGAAGCTTGGGCCATTTTCCATGCGCCCACAGCGGGCGGTCCAGCTGGGGAAAGACAAAGGGCTGCTGTTTGATGCCGGGCTCAAGCCCCGTGAAATCATCGGAAATACAGATGAAATCATGTTCGAGCGACAGGTTGTCCTGAACCGCCCTGTACAGCAGGTTCACGTATTCGGGGCCATAGGCATCGCCCCATTTCATGCAGATGACGCAGACTTTCATTGTTTCCGGTCCCGGATTTCAGGTGATCGCACGGCCAAGCCGCATTGAAGTGTCAGCAGACAGGTCAGGCCTGTTCGAGCGCCGAGATGATGCCCGAGAAATCACGGGCCTTCAGACTGGCCCCGCCGACCAGCGCACCGTCCACGTTCGACACGCCGAAGATCTCGGCCGCATTGCCGGGTTTCACCGAACCGCCATAAAGCAGGCGGACGGAACGGCCCACGCC
Source organism: Ruegeria sp. BHSA118 (assembly GCF_059613405.1). Lineage (NCBI taxonomy): Bacteria > Pseudomonadati > Pseudomonadota > Alphaproteobacteria > Rhodobacterales > Roseobacteraceae > Ruegeria > Ruegeria sp. BHSA118. The sequence goes on along the minus strand of NZ_JBXWSM010000038.1, from coordinate 9,755 downwards.
TTCGCCAAAGCGGCGCTCCAGCCGAGCGCGCATGAAGTCGTGAACTTCCCCGATTTCTTCCAGGGTGGGAACTTTGCCGGTGCCAATTGCCCAGATCGGTTCATACGCGACGATCAGATTCTCGCCGGTCGATTGATCCGGGATCGACCCGGACATCTGGCCGCCGATGATGTCGAGCGTATTGGCCGCTTCGCGCTGCTCCAGGCTTTCGCCGACGCAAATGATCGCCTTCAGACCTGCATCCATCGCTGCGCGCGCCTTGGCCCGCACATCTTCGTCTTGTTCACCGTGGTCCACGCGGCGCTCGGAATGGCCCAGGATGACCGATGTTGCACCGGCATCCACCAGCATATCCGCACTGATATCACCGGTATGGGCGCCTGATTTCGCGGCATGGCAATCCTGACCACCGACAGAGATGGCGGTGCCCTGAACGGCAATTGATGCGCGGCTGAGCAATGTTGCCGGCGGGCAAATCAGGATATCCACCGAGGCTGCCGGGTGGATCTGAGACAGCGCCTTCAACTCGGTCAGCTCAGCGCCGGTCCCATTCATTTTCCAGTTTCCAGCCGCCAGCTTCTGCCGCATTTCGGTATCTCCCTGATCATCCGATGATTTTACCATGCGGATAGCATTGTCAGGATCATCTTACAATTCTGCTCGCAGGTTGATCCTGGACGGAAAAGCCGGAGATCGGTCCGCGTGCGACGTTCAAATGAAAAGGGATGAGGAGGGCTTAGCCCTGTTGGGCGATGTTTTCGTCGAACTTGATCGATTCTCCGCAACCGCAGGCATCGACGACGTTGGGGTTCTTGAACTTGAAGCCGGATTCCAACAACGACACTTCGTAATCGATTTCGGTTCCGAACAGGAACATCTGGGCCATGGGCGCAATCATGATACGTGCGCCATCCTGTTCGACGACTTCGTCATGAGGATCCGCCTGATCAACATACTCCATGGTATATTCCATGCCTGCACAGCCGCCTTTTTTGACGCCGATGCGCAAACCAGCGTGACCGCCCGAATTCATCAGGCGGGTAATCTGTTCTGCGGCTTTGGGCGTGATGGTCACAGCCTGTTTGCCGGGGATGCCGAACATGTAAATCTCCGTTGTCGCGCGTTACACCCAATCTAGGGTCCATGGCTGTTTTGCTCAAGGCAATGTGGCGCAAAAGAATCCGAATTCGCGGGAAAGCAGTGGTGTGTCCGCGCAGCCGATCCGCAAACTTGCCTTGATGTGCGATGCAGGAGTAGCATTGGCCCAATGAATTGATGACCCTTCATTTGGACGCTCGTGTAAAAAGAAAGTGTATGAAAATGAGTGAATTACATGTCGATATTAAAGCTTCAACGCTCATAATGGCACTGGTTTCGGTGACCGCCTGTGTGGTGTCTGTCGAGGCTTGGGCGGCCACGGAATCCGAACGGCACCCGGTGAATTGTGCAACGGCAGAAGGGGATCTGCGCGCAATTGCATCGGAAAAGAAACATGCGGAAGACAAACAACTGGAAAGCATTGCTGCCATAACTCCCGCCGGGGCTCTGTTGGGGCTGGTCACGGGAACCGAGCAAAAAAGGCTGCATATGCTGTCAGGAGACTACATCAAGCAACTGGATGCCAGGGCGGCAGAGATCAAAGAAACCTGCAATCTGAATTGATCGCGGTTGTCGGAACAAAAAAGGACCGTTCTCGGGCAAGAAAAAAGGACCGTTCTCGGGCAAGAACGGCCCATGTTCTTGAGCTGGGAAGCGGGGGGCGGTCATGGCATGCCCAGCCGATGGCACAGCATACGCGAATGCCATCCTAAGATGTTATCTGTCAGGAGTGTGACGGGGGCTGCACGATAGGGTAACGAAAACACCAAAGTTTCATGACAGTTGGCTGGGGCAAGTGCCTGATGGCTACATAAAGCCCAATTCCAGGCGCGCCTCATCTGACATCATTTCCATGCCCCAGGGCGGTTCCCAGGTCAGTTCGACATCAACTTCCTTGACGCCTGCAACGGGCTCAATGGCTTCGACAATCCAACCGGGCATGTCGCCCGCGACCGGACATCCGGGTGCGGTCAGGGTCATGATGACCTTCACTGCGTTGTCCGGAGAAATGTCGATCGTATAGATCAGGCCCAGGTCATAGATGTTGACCGGAATTTCCGGATCATAAACCGTGCGGCACGCTTCGACGACAACCTCGTACAGCGGGTGTTCAATCGTCGACGGCGCAATCAGCGGGGTGCCTTCAAACTGTTCGCTCGGGTGGGTCATCTTTGCCTCGGGTCAGTTGCCTGAGTGATTATATAGGGAATACCTGCAACAGCGTCCAGTAGGGGAGTGACGCTCGGGTGAGCGTCACTGCGTCTTAGTCATTGATGTCATGCGTGAAGGTTTTGACCTGACCTTGCGGCAAGGCAAAAAGCCTGCGCAGAACAAGCCATGCGATCAACGAAAGAACTGCGAAGATCAGCGCGAGCACATGCAATGACACTGTCAGGCCGGGGATGACGAGGATGAGACCGGTGATCGCTGCCCCGATTGCAAAGCCCAGAAAGATGAACCCGGGCAGAACGATTTCCAGTATCCCCAGAGCCAGCGCGGCGGCCAGCCAGATCCACCAGGTCAGCCAAAATGGATCAGCCATCATCTACCTCCTTTGAGCATTTTGAACGCGTCACCAAAGGCTTCGAGAGCATTGGCAGGCACAACTATGGTCTGCTTGCCGGAACCGTTGCCCAGTGCATTAAGGGCTTCAACCTGTTTCAACGCAACCTGATACTGCGCAGCCTCGATGCCATTGTCCTGAATGGCCTTGGCGACGACGCCTGTCGCGTAGGCCTCGGCCTCGGCCTGAATGCGTCGCGCCTTGGCGGTTTGTTCCGCTGCGTACAGCTCGGCATCGGCGTGCAATTCGACGGCGCGTTTTTTGCCTTCGGCTTCGGTCACCTGCGCACGGCGGGCGCGTTCTGCGTTCAGCTGTTGCAGCATGGCATCGCGGGTGGCCTGATCCAGATTCACATCCAGTATCTCGGCCCGGGTCACTTCGATTCCCCAATCATCCACCGCTGTTTCGACGCTTTCCTGAATGCGTGTGATCAACTGTGCACGGTTCGACTGCACTTCGTCCAGATCCATCTTGCCGATCTCGGCACGAACGATACCGGCAACCGTGGTTGCAATCGCTCCATCAACGTCACGGATTCGATAGACCGTCTTTTCTGGTTCGAGAATACGGTAGAAGACAGAGGTGTCGATTTGCACCAGCACGTTGTCCTTGGTGATCGCGTCTTGGGTCGCGTTCGGCAACTGGCGCTCGAGGATCGAGATTTTGTGGCGTGCAACGTCCAGAAACGGAACAATGAAATTGATGCCGGGGCCAAGTACCGAATGCAGGCGTCCGAACCGTTCAACCACGTATTTTTCGGATTGCGGCACGATCTTGATGCCCTTGAAAATAACGATGACCACCAGCACGGCGGCCAGCAGGTAAATGATGTTTGACGAAAGCAGTCCGATGATCTGATCTTCGGTCATTCTGTCCTCTTTTTATTGTGTACTATGGTATACATATATGGTTGAGTCGCTCGATTTCAACTCTGGTATGGAGGGAAAGCTGGCGGATGCAAACGCCTCACTACGGGAATTCAGCATTGAACCGAACTGCTGTGTCTGCTTTGCATCCCGGCTTGTTTGCGGTATCGGGCGGGAATGAAACTGATAATCGATACAGACCCCGGCATCGACGATGCCATGGCGATCGCCTATGCCGCCGCTGCGCCTGAATTTGACCTGATCGGCCTGACCACGGTGTTCGGCAATACGCATGTTCATCAGTCCAGCCGCAATGCCCGGTTCCTGCTGGACAAGCTGGGCCTGGACCTTCCGGTGGCAGAAGGCGCGCCTTTCCCGTTGGGGGCTGACATGCACGTCCCATCGGACCATGTCCATGGTCCCGAAGGGTTTGGCGATCTGACCGAGATTCCCGAGGTTGGACGGAATCATGATCTTCCCGCCGCAGAGTTTCTGGCCGAGATGGCCCGGACGCACAAAAATGAACTGGTCGTGTGTGCGGTCGGACCGCTGACCAACATTGCCAACGCCATGCGACTGGACCCGGAATTTGCGGGTAATCTCGGCCGGTTGGTGATCATGGGCGGTGCCGTGTACTGCAAGGGCAACGTTACCGATCATGCAGAAGCCAACATCTATCACGATGCGGTTGCCGCGGATGAGGTCTTTTCCGCACCGCCCGAGACCGTACTGGTTGGTTTGGACGTTACCCTGAAAACACTTTACGAGACCGCGGATTTTGAAGCGCTGGCTCAAAAATCGCCCGGCATGGGGTCTTTTTTGCGTGATATTTCTAGGTTTTATCTGAAGTTCTATAAAGAAATCGGCGGATTGGAAGGGTGCGGCCTGCATGATTCAACCGCCGTGATCGCCTGTTCGCACGGGGCCATGTTCGATATGGTTGAAACCGGGCTGCGTGTTGTGACGGAAGGCGACCGGATCGGTGCGACGCAACCTGACGGGAATCGTCCGGTGGTTCGTGTGTGTCGTGATGTGGAAGGGGCGGGGGTCGTGCGTCTGTTTACTAACCGCGTTGCATCCTTGCCCTGACGGGTTGCAAAGACCGATGGGATCGGGCAAATCCTGCCCGGTTCGGCGATCCGAGGCGATGACATGACCCAGCAATTCTCTTTCAAGCTCAAGGCCACAGACGGCAAGGCGCGCACCGGTGTGATCAACACTCCGCGTGGCGAGGTGCGGACACCTGCCTTCATGCCAGTTGGTACCGCCGCGACAGTCAAGGCGATGATGCCGGAAAGCGTCCGGGCTACCGGGGCCGACATCCTGCTGGGCAACACCTATCACCTGATGCTGCGCCCCACGGCCGAACGGATTGATCGCCTGGGCGGGTTGCACAAGTTCATGAACTGGAACCGACCGATCCTGACGGACTCGGGGGGGTTTCAGGTCATGTCACTGGCCGGTTTGCGCAAGCTAACCGAAAAGGGTGTGACCTTCAAATCCCATATTGATGGATCGAAGCACGAGCTGACGCCAGAAAGATCAATGGAAATTCAGCGCCTCTTGGGTTCCGACATCGTGATGTGCTTTGACGAATGCCCTGCATTGCCTGCAAATCGCGACCGGATCGCCGAATCCATGCGTTTGTCGATGCGTTGGGCCGAGAGGTCCCGTGACGCCTTCGGGGATCGTCCGGGGCATGCTCTGTTCGGTATCATGCAGGGCGGTCTCGAGCGGGACCTGAGGGAAGATAGCGCCGAGGCGTTGAAGAAGATTGGTTTCGAAGGTTACGCCGTTGGCGGTCTGGCTGTGGGCGAGGGGCAGGCGGCCATGTTCGACTGTCTCGATTATGCGCCCGATTTCCTGCCCATGGACAAGCCGCGATACCTGATGGGCGTTGGCAAGCCGGATGACATAGTCGGAGCAGTGGCGCGCGGGATCGACATGATGGATTGCGTCTTGCCGTCCCGATCGGGCCGTACCGGTCAGGTGTTCACGCGCTATGGCGTCGTGAACATCAAGAATGCGCGCCACGCGGATGATCCACGCCCGCTGGATGAAAACTGTTCTTGCCCGGCCTGTTCGAACTATTCGCGTGCCTATCTGCACCATGTGTTTCGCGCCAACGAGATGATCTCGGGTATGTTGCTGACCTGGCACAACCTTCACTACTTTCAGGAAATCATGCAGGGCATGCGGGACGCGATCGCTGAAGGCTCATTCGAAGCGTGGCAGGCCGCGTTCCACGCGCAACGCGCGCAGGGCGATATCGAGCCCCTGTAACCTGTCCGGTCAATTGGCAATTGCGTGGATTTCCGGTATCCTGAAACAACTTTGTTCAAAGTTGTTTTTGTTTGTGACCCGGAGAATTGTTGTTGTTCCGCCTTTTCCTCGGCGCAGTCATTTTTGGCGCAACCCCTGCAATTGCAGATGTCTGGACCTTTGAAACCCCATCCAAAAACATTCAGTGTTCGGTGGGCGAAAGCGCCACGTCCTCGGACATTTGGTGTACGATCATAGAAAGATACGGCCCTCCGGCGTTGCCGCGCCCCGCGAACTGTCAATCTGACTGGGGGGCATGATTTTCAGATGTTCGACCCCGGTCCCGTGGAAATGTTGTGCCAGCCGCTGAATCGGAACCGGGACGGATTTTACCGTGCGGAATACGGTGTTACCGGTCGGTTCGGAGGGTTCACCTGCACCTCTTCCACGAAAGGTCTGGAATGCCGCAACCTGGATGGCCACGGTTTTTTTTTCTGTCCCGGGCGGTGCAGCAGGTATTCTGATAGTGAATTTGCGCATTGTATATGCATGTCGCACTAATTTCGGTGGATATGTTCCAGGGACATCTTGCAGTCCCGAAAACCTCGGTTCATGCTGCGACACGATACATGGCGGTAAGGTTGAAAAAGGGCGATGAGGCCCCACCTTTATCGTCCAAGACAGGAGATGGCCGGATGTTGCCTCGATGAGGGACAAGCGCCATCTTGCCAACGATAAGGATAGAGCATGCAAGAGCCTCTGAATTCCTCATACCCCGTCCTGCCGCTGCGCGATATCGTGGTGTTCCCGCATATGATCGTGCCGCTTTTCGTGGGCCGAGACAAATCGGTACGCGCGTTGGAAGAGGTGATGCAGGATGACAAACAAATTCTGCTGTCCAGCCAGATCGACCCCGGCGTAGACGACCCGGATGAGGACGGTATTTACCGGTCCGGTGTTCTGGCCAATGTGTTGCAGCTGCTGAAACTGCCCGACGGCACGGTCAAAGTGCTTGTCGAAGGGCAGGCGCGCGTGCAGATCACCGAGTTTCTTGAAAACGAAGTGTTTTTCGAAGCACGGGCGGAATATCTGACCGAAATCCCGGGTGACGTCACCACGACCGAAGCCCTGTTGCGCACCGTCGCGGACGAGTTCGAGCGCTATGCCAAGGTTCGCAAGAACATCCCTGAAGAAGCGCTGACGGCCGTGGGTGAAACCACCGAGCCGGCAAAGCTGGCTGACCTTGTGTCGGGCCATCTGGGCATCGAGGTTGAACAGAAGCAGGACCTTCTGGAAACGCTCAGCGTCAGCGAGCGGCTTGAAAAAGTCTATGGCCTGATGCAGGGCGAAATGTCGGTTTTGCAGGTCGAGAAAAAGATCAAGACCCGCGTCAAATCTCAGATGGAGAAGACACAGCGCGAGTATTATCTGAATGAGCAGATGAAGGCCATTCAGAAGGAACTTGGCGATGGTGAGGACGGCGCGAACGAGATCGCCGAACTGGAAGCCAAGATCGCCGAGACCAAGCTGTCGAAGGAAGCGCGCGAGAAGGCGGAAGGCGAGCTGAAGAAGCTCAAGAACATGTCGCCCATGTCGGCCGAAGCAACCGTGGTGCGCAATTATCTGGATTGGATTCTGTCTTTGCCGTGGGGCACCAAATCCCGCGTCAAAAAGGATCTGGGTCGTGCGCAGGACATTCTGGACGCCGATCACTATGGCCTTGAAAAGGTCAAGGAGCGGATCGTCGAATATCTGGCGGTGCAGCAGCGTTCGAAAAAGCTGAAAGGCCCGATCCTGTGCCTTGTCGGCCCTCCGGGCGTGGGCAAGACCAGCTTGGGTAAATCGGTTGCCAAAGCGACGGGGCGCGAGTTCATTCGCATTAGCTTGGGTGGTGTGCGCGACGAATCCGAGATCCGCGGCCACCGCCGGACCTATATCGGTTCGATGCCCGGCAAGATCATTCAGGCGCTGAAAAAGGCGAAAACCACGAACCCGCTCATCCTGCTGGATGAAATCGACAAGATGGGGCAGGACTTCCGCGGTGATCCGGCCTCGGCGATGTTGGAAGTGTTGGACCCGGAACAGAACAACACGTTCATGGACCACTACTTGGAGGTCGAATATGACCTGTCAAACGTGATGTTCCTGACCACGTCCAACAGCTACAACATGCCCGGGCCCTTGCTGGACCGGATGGAGATCATCCCACTGGCCGGCTATACCGAGGATGAAAAGCGCGAGATCGCCAAGCAGCACCTGATCGCCAAGCAGGTCAAAAACCATGGTCTGAAAGCCAAGGAATTTGAACTGACCGATGAGGCGCTGCAAAAGATCATCCGCACCTATACCCGCGAGGCCGGTGTGCGGAACCTTGAACGCGAAATCGCCAAGGTGGCGCGGAAGTCGCTGACCAAGATCATCAAGAAAGAGGCGGACACTGTGACGGTGACGCCGGATAATCTGGATGAGTTCCTGGGGGTGCCTAAGTTCCGCTATGGTCTGGCCGAGCAGGACGACCAGATTGGCGTTGTGACCGGTTTGGCCTGGACCTCGGTCGGGGGCGATCTGTTGCATATCGAGGCGTTGAAACTGCCCGGCAAAGGTCGGATGAAGACGACAGGCAAACTGGGCGATGTGATGAAAGAATCCATCGATGCGGCATCGTCCTATGTGCGGTCGATTTCCCCGAAGATCGGAGTGAAGCCGCCTCAGTTCGACAAGATAGACATCCATGTGCACGTGCCCGATGGTGCAACGCCCAAGGATGGTCCGTCAGCGGGTCTGGCGATGGTGACATCGATCGTATCGGTTCTGACGGGCATTCCCGTGCGCAAGGATATCGCCATGACGGGCGAGGTTTCGTTGCGCGGGAACGCAATGCCGATCGGCGGCTTGAAAGAGAAACTGCTGGCTGCGTTGCGCGGTGGTATCAAGACGGTCCTGATCCCAGAGGAAAACGAAAAGGACCTGGCGGATATCCCGGACAATGTGAAGGATGGTTTGAAGATCATCCCGGTCAAGCACGTCTCGGAGGTTCTTGAGCATTCTCTGGTTCGCACACCGGAACCGGTTGAATGGGACGAAGCCGCCGAGGAGGCCGCCGCAGCCGCCGCAGCCTCGTCAGAGGCGACCGGGCCATCGGCCACGGCACACTAAGCAGATTGAGCGAATGAAAAAGGCGGGGCGAATGCTCTGCCTTTTTTACAATCCAATGACGGGTTGCTTTGGATCAAGTATTTCTTCTTCGGCTATGTATTTCTTGAATTTTTCGGATGGCAGCGCCGAGCGAACGGCAAGAACGAAAATGATCGACGAAAACAGGATGCAAAGCAGAAGGTCCCACCCAAACGGGATCTGCTTCAACGATCCGGCTCCGAATTGCCCAAGGAATGAGATCAGCCCAAGGCCTGAGAAATAAGGCACAAGCCACAGGGCCTCGGTTACGTCCATTTCGTCCAAACGACCCCGGAACCGGATCAGCAACAGAATTTTCCCGACAATCAACGCGATGCCAAGCCGCCAGACCGTGTCCCATCCGCTCCAATAGACGATCAGCGTGGCGATGGCGAAAGCGGACAGCGCGACAAGACGCACGGCCGGTATTCGGATCGATCTGGGATGGTCTGGCAAAAGGTTTCGCAGGCAAACCACGGCTATGGGCCCGACGGCAAATGACAAGACAATGGCCGCACCGTTCAGGGCAATGACGGTGGTAAAGGGTACTGTCAGCAGGAAAACCGTTCCAATCAAAAAGTTCAGCGCCAGCGCCCACAACGGAACCCCGAATGACGACAAAATCTGCAACCGTTTGGGCAGAAAACCGTTTTGCGATAGGGCAAGGGCGATACGGGCGTTCGATCCGGTTGCGACCAGCCCGTTACCAAAGGGGCCTATCACGGATCCGACATTCAGCAGGCTCAGAAACCAGATCAGCCCGACAGACATGATAATGGCGTCCAGTGGTC
>NZ_JBXWSM010000037.1:0-40372 GCF_059613405.1 Ruegeria sp. BHSA118 | reverse complement strand
TGGCGATGGCACATACTCGGTAACCGGGCAGAAGATCTTCATCTCCTGGGGCGACAACGACTTTGCCGAAAATGTCTGCCATCTGGTTCTGGCCCGTCTGCCGGACGGTGTGCCCGGCACCAAGGGCATTTCCTTGTTTCTGGTGCCGAAGTACATCCCCGATGCGGATGGCAATCCCGGGGTGGCCAACGACCTGAAGGTTGTATCCGTCGAACACAAGATGGGCCTGCATGGATCACCCACCTGTGTGATGCAATATGACGGCGCCAAAGGGTGGCTTGTCGGTAAGGAACATGGTGGTATGGCGGCCATGTTTACCATGATGAATAACGCCCGCCTGGGCGTGGGTGGACAGGGTGTGGGCGTTGCGGAAGGCGCCTATCAGCACGCTTTGGCCTATGCGCTGGAACGCAAGCAGGGCAGGACGCCTTCTGGTACGATCATCGATCATGCGGATGTGCGTCGCATGATCATGGATATGCGCGCCGATATCTTTGCAGCTCGGGCGATTCTTCTTGCCACTGCGACCGCGATTGATATGGCGAAAGCCACCGGCGACGCCGATTGGGCCGCGCGGGCCGCGTTGTTGACGCCAATCGGCAAGAACTTTGGGGCCCGGACCGGGATACGCGTGGCCGAAACCGGCGTACAGGTGCATGGCGGCATGGGCTTTGTCGAAGAAACAGGTGCGGCGCAATATTCCCGTGATGTTCGTGTGACCGCGATTTACGAAGGAACCGATGGCATTCAGGCCATGGACCTTGTCGCGCGCAAAATGATGGACGGGGGCGAGGCGGCGTCGAACCTTCTGGACGAGATCGAAGATCAGGCCGAGCACGCGCGTGCGACGATGCCCGATCTGGCCGGTCCAGTGTGGGAGGCAACAGAAACCCTGCGCGAGGCAACCGAATGGTTGGTGGCACAGGACGACATGAACGACCGATTTGCAGGCGCAACGGCATATCTCCAGGCGTTTGCCCGGGTTCTTGGCGGGCATTATCACCTGTCCGCGGCACTGGCCGATCCGGAAGGACCACGGGCCAAACTGGCGCGCTACTACATCAACGCCTTGTTGCCCGAGCATTCCGGGCTTCTGGCGCGGGTGCAAAGCGGCGCGGATGACCTCTTTTCGCTCAGCCCGGATGAGTTGGCGGCGTGATGGACGGGGATCGCGTATCGGGGATCAGATATCCGTGGGCTGAACCGCCCGCACCGGGCGAAGCCGTTGAGGTTGCCGAGGGAGTACTGTGGATGCGCCTGCCTCTTCCGATGGCGCTGGATCACGTCAATATCTACGCGCTGGACGATGGCGAAGGTTGGACGGTGATTGACACCGGGCTGTCGTCGAACAAAACGCGGCGTATCTGGGAAACCCTGATGGGCGGGCCTTTGAAAGGCAAACCGGTCACCCGTGTGGTGGTGACGCATCATCATCCTGACCATGTCGGCAATGCCGGGTGGTTTCAGTCGGAACACGGGGCCGAGTTGGTCACAAGCCGCACCTCGTGGTTGTTTGCGCGGATGCTGACGCTGGATGTGCAGGAGGCATGGCCGCAGGAAACGCTTGATTTCTATCGCAGCGCCGGAATGGCACCCGAGGTTCTGAATGCGCGGATGAAGGATCGTCCGTTCAACTTTGCCGACACGGTCTATCCCATGCCGCTGGGCTTTACCCGGATCAAGCAGGGCGACGTGATCCGAATGGGAGGGCGCGACTGGGACGTGCAAATGGGCAATGGCCACGCGCCGGAACACGCCACCTTCTGGAGCCGTGACGACAATCTGGTGTTGAGCGGTGATCAGATCCTCAGCTCGATCAGTCCCAATCTGGGCGTCTATGCCACGGAACCGATGGCCGATCCGGTTTCAGCGTGGCTGGAAGCCTGCGAGCGGTTGCAGACGCTTGCCCGGCCGGATCATCTGGTTCTGGGCGGGCACAAGCTGCCGTTTTCGGGCCTGCCGCTGAGGATGAAACAACTGATCGACAACCATCACGGCGCGTTGGACCGCCTGTTGAAGCATCTGGATCAACCCAGAGCGGCCGCAGACTGTTTTCTGCCCCTGTTCAAACGTACGATCCGCGAAGGCGAATATGGGCTTGCGCTGGTTGAGGCGGTTGCGCATGTGAATCATCTCTACCACATTGGTGCAGTAACTCGGACGCAACGCGCTGACGGGGCATGGCTGTATCAGCGCAAAGGGTAGAAGAATGCAGGACCAGATCGAAACCTCGGCCGAGGCCGCCGAAGCCGCCGCTTTGCCGCGGTGTCACGAGGTGCACGCGGATCCCAATGCCGAATCCGGGGCCAAGGACCTGCCCGAGGGGTTGAAGAAGCCTGTTGCCAACAAAAGCCCGGCGCAATGGGCTTACGAGCGTCTGATCATGTATATCCAGAACTTTGAAAAGACGCTGGACGGCGATCACGAAGTCGCCATGGGCTTTACCGGGGGCGATGCCGGCGTCATGCGGATCGAAGGGATGGGGTATTTCGACCCCGACATGATCACCTTTTACGGATCCGACGGAACCGGGGCCCGCACGCAATTGGTGCAGCATGTCAGCCAGTTGAACGTGATGCTGCGCGCCCTGCCCAAATCGGTCGAGGACAAGCCCGCCAACCGCATCGGTTTCCGTCTGGCGGCGGATCTGGAAGACAGCTGACTTGCAATTCACGCTTGCGCGCCTTTGAATGACTGCATCAGTCCGGAAGGCGCACAGGTGACAGGATTTTTTCAAGCAGTAAAACATGCCTATGCAGGTGCCTGGGAACGGCGCCGGGTCTTTGTTCCAATCTATATCGCTGTGCGCTTGCTGTTGGTGGCGCTGATCGCGCCGGGTGTGGCTGTGGCTGTCAATCTGGCGGTCTCTCTGTCAAATCAGACCGCTCTGACCGATCAGGACATTGCGATGTTCCTGCTGTCTCCGGCAGGGTTCATCGCAGGTGTTGCGGTGCTCAGTCTGTTTTTGCTGGCCGAGGTACTTGTGTTCGCGGTCATGGCCGGGTCCTTGCGTATGGGGGAAAACGACCCCTGGCGCGCAGGCAGCGCGGCACTGGCACTGAACCTGTCCCGCTTTCCGGCGCTGTTCGGATTTGCCGTTCGGTTCATCCTGCGCGTTCTGCTGCTTGCCTTGCCGTTTGTGGCCGTCGCGGGGGGGATCGCATGGTGGACGCTGACGGAATATGACATCAATTATTACCTGACATTCCACCCTCCGGCCTTTCAGGTGGCCGTGGTTCTGATCGGGCTTGTCGTTCTTGTGTTGGCATGGGTGTTGATCCGCCGTCTGTCCGGGTGGGCGCTGGCGTTGCACTTGGTCCTGTTTGAAGGGGCCTCACCACGCGGGGCATTCGCGAAAAGCGAACAAAAGATGGAAGGCAAGCGTGGGCGTTTGAAGATCGAACTTGCCCTTTGGCTGGGACTGCGGCTTGTGATTGCGGCCTTGATTGCGGCGGTGGCCAGTCTGTTGTTTGCGGTTGTGCCCTTGCAGGAAGGCGGCAGCCTCAGACTGGCATTGATCCTCAGCCTGATCATTGCGGGGCTTTGGTCCCTGGCGGGGTTGGTTCTGGCGGCAACGGCGCTGGGTGCATTGGCGGTCTTGCTGGACGGTTTCTTTGAAGCCGAGACCAAGGACGTTCCCCATCCCGAACCCCGAAGGATCCGCGTACCGGTTCTTGTGACTGTCGCGGCGGCTTTGGCCGCGTTGGGCGCGGGCTTCTGGCTTGGGCAAAGCTTGCTGGAACGCGTGCAGGCGCCGGATCAAGCCGAGGTCATCGGCCATCGGGGCGCTGCGGCTTTGCGACCTGAAAACACGATGGCCTCGGTCCTGAAAGCGATCGAGGATGGAACGGACTGGGTTGAGATAGACGTTCAGGAAACGGCGGATGATGTGGTTGTCGTGGCCCATGACAGCGATTTCATGAAATTGGCCGGCGTCAACCTGAAGGTCTGGGATGCGACGATGCAAGATGTTGCTGATATCGACATCGGAAGCTGGTTCGGACCGGAATACGCCGCAGAGCGGACCCCGACCCTGCGAGAGGTACTGGAAGCGGCCAAGGGCAAGTCGAAGGTTCTTATCGAGCTGAAATATTATGGTCACGACGTCGATTTGGAAAATCGGGTGATCGGCCTTGTCGAAGAGCTTGGGATGCAGAACGACGTTGCCACCATGTCGCTGAAATACCCGGCCGTGCAAAAGATGGAAAAGTTGCGGCCTGACTGGCGGTCAGGCGTGCTGGCGGCCACGGCCATTGGGGATCTGTCGGGGCTGGAAGGTGAATTTGTCGCCGTCAATGCAGGCATGGTGACACCCGGGCTGATCCGCAAGGTGCAGGACGCCGGCAAGGATATCTATGTCTGGACGGTGAATGATCCGTTGCAGATGTCCAGAATGGCCTCGATGGGTGTCGATGGTCTGATTACCGACCGCCCGGCCATGGCCAATGAGGTTTTGCGCGTGCGCGCTAAAATGGGGCCGGGCGAGCGGCTGTTGCTGTGGCTGGCAACCACCTTTGGATTGCAGGTCGATACAGAGGCGATGCGCGATGAAAGTCCTTAACATGGCGCTGTTTCTGGCCGTGCTGCCGCTGTCGGCATGGGCACAGGATCTGATGCGCGGATTTGAAATGCCGGGTCACCGTGCCCTGATCGAGCAAAGCGAGGGCGCCGAACTGACGTCGTTTGAAACCGATGGCTGTTCAGGCGGGTTGTCAGCCAGTTGGCGCTGGGTGGCAAAGCAGTTCCCACAGGTTGGCGCGCTGTATCAAGAACACCCCCCGTGGGAGTATTGTTGCGTCATCCACGACCGGGCATATCACAATGCTGGCGGTGCAGAGACCGCCGAGGAGAGCCATGAGGCACGTCTGGCAGCGGATGACGCCTTGCACGCCTGCGTGGTGCAGCACGGCGACCGCCATGCCGAGGACTATGCCGACCAGTACGACATGACACCTGAACAGATTCGCAGCGTGCACGCGATCACCGCGGATGCAATGTACGGGGCGGTTCGTTTCGGTGGTGGGCCGTGCAGCGGCTTGCCCTGGCGGTGGGGGTTCGGGTATCCCGGATGCTCGGTCCTCAAGTAAGCGTGCCTTGCGCGCGAATGACGTGGTGACAGGCGTTGTGTTTTCCATTATCCAACAGATCAAACACGCGAATTGGGAATCTGAGACTCATGGCTGAACACAAGCACGGCGAAATGGACATCACGGTCCAAACCAAGACTTTCAATGGTTTCATCAAGGCCACCACGTGGTGTGTGGTCGCCATTGCCTTCCTGTGTCTGTTCCTGGCGGTATTCGCCTCCTAATCGTTTCGGGGGCTGACTTGCTCAGGATATTGATTGCCTGCTTGCTGGCAGCGACAGTGGCGGGTTGCGCCAATTCGAGCCGTCCGCAGGCGGATCGGACTGAAATCGTGTCCCGGTCCTACCGTGATCCGGGGCCAGCGACCCTGACGCTGTACACAATGATCAACACACGCACCGGATCGGGCGCACATACGTCGCTGATGATCTCGGGCAGCGAACGGGTGATTTTTGACCCTGCCGGTTCGTTCCGGGCGGATGTGGTTCCGGTGAAGGATGATGTGCTTTACGGCATTACCCCGGCGGTCGAGCGGGCTTATCGCAGCTCGCACGCGCGCGAGACGCATTATGCCCGCGTTCAGACCATTCAGGTGAGCCCGCAACAGGCTGAAATCGCCTTGCAACTGGCAAAGCAATCCGGTCCGGTCGCCGGTGCGTTCTGCACCAACGCGACTTCGCAACTGTTGAAGCAGGTGCCGGGGTTCGAGCCGATTGATGTGACGTTCTATCCGGTGAACTTGTCGGAACAGTTCGCGCAGATTCCGGGCGTCGTGACCGAAGAATATCGGGAAAACGACGATGCGGATCTGCAAAAGGGGCTGGCGGCGAACAATGCGCGCCTCAACCAGCTTGACGCTGTCTCAACTCAGTAGATAAAGCAGACCATAGAGCGTGGCGGCCCCTGAAAAGATGGCCGCCAGCACGTTTTTGCTGATCACTCCCACCGCCAGGGCAACGGCTGCCGCCGACATGCGTGGCAGATCGGGTTGCCCTTCGGTGGCAGAGGGCCAAACCACCAGCGGCGCGATCAAAGCAGGAAGGATGGCCACCGCCGTATATCGCAGGTGACGCAGCAGCCAGGGCGGCATCGGGCGATCACCTACAAAACCGATAAAGACAAAGCGCAGCGCATAGCTGCCGATGGCAAGCCCGATGATAATGGCCCAGATGGTGACGGAATCGGGCTGAGTCATGACTGCGTCTTTCTACGTTCGAGGATCAGTTCCGCCTGTGCTCCGGCAATCATTCCAGCGCATCCGGCGATCAGCAGGCCCAGATTGAACGGGATTACGACGGTCAGCAAAGATACCGTAATGGCCACAAGGGCCGCGACCACATGTGCAAAGGTCCGCATCATCGGCCCTATCATGGCCAGAAAGGTGATAGGCAGGGCAAAATCCAGCGCCCAGCTTTCCGGTATTTGCGCACCCAGAACTGCGCCCAGATAAGTGCCCAGAATCCAGAGCGGTGTGATCGGAGTGACAGAGCCCACGAAATAAGCCATCCGTTGCGGCACTGACAGGTCGGGCTCTTTCTCGAACCGCACGATCGAGCAGGCATAAGATTGATCCACGGTCAGATAGGCCGCAAAGGCACGCTGCCACATGGGCGCGGCGCCTAGGTAAGGTGTCAGTGATGCGGAATACATCGCCATACGCAGATTCACGGCCAGCGCCGAGATTATGATGATCACGGTCGGGGTGTTGTCCTGCAACAGTTGCAACGCCGCGAATTGCGCGGCACCTGCAAAAACGGTCGATGTAAAGGCCATCGTCTGGACAAGGGTCAACCCGGCTTCGGTGGCGAAAACACCGAACAGAAGGCCAAAGGGCACGGCGACGAAGACAAACGGCGTCCCATCCCGAAAACCTTTCCAGAAGTATGACTTGGATGTGGCAGAGGCCATGGCTAAATCCTATGGTGATTCATGCAGCAGTAACTGTCTTGGGAAGGGGTTGCAATTGGCCACGGAATTCGATCTGTCGGACTATCTTATCGCCCCTGATCCGGCTGCGATGCGCCTGACCCGAGCGGTCGAGGGTGTGGACCAGAATGGTGAAATCAGCCTGATATCCGTGGTCGAGGAACGCCCGCTGACGATCTTCCTCAATTCGCAGGAAATCGTGACGGCGATGACGATTGGCGACTATCCCGAATACCTTGCGCTGGGCTTTCTGCGCAATCAGGGGATGCTGCTGTCGGATGATGAAATCACGCGCGTGGAATATGACGACGATCTTGAAACCGTGATCGTCCGAACCGCGCGCGAAACATCGTATGAGGACAAGCTGAAGAAAAAGACCCGCACCAGCGGGTGCGCCGTGGGTACTGTGTTTGGCGACATGATGGAGGGGCTGGAAGACATACAACTGCCGCAGGTTCAGGTGCGCACCTCGTGGCTGTATGATCTGGCCTCGAAGATCAACCGCACTCCGTCGCTGTACCTTGAAGCCGGAGCGATTCACGGCACGGTCCTGTGCCGCGAAAACCGGCCGCTGGTTTATATGGAGGACGTGGGCCGCCACAACGCCGTCGACAAGATCGCAGGCTGGATGCTGTCAGAAGGAGAGAGTGCGGCGGACAAGATCCTCTATACCACTGGTCGCCTGACATCCGAGATGGTGATCAAAACGGCGATGATGGGGATCCCGGTACTGGCGTCCCGCTCGGGCTTCACCGCCTGGGGTGTCGAGATCGCGCGCGAGGTCGGGCTGACGCTGATCGGCCGGATGCGCGGCCAGCGCTTTGTGTGCCTGTCGGGCGAGGATCGCTTGCTGCGGGATGTGGACCCATCGACTGTCGCGGTCGAGGACAAGAAACACCGCCGGAAAAGTGCAGGATGATTTTGGAAACCCTTAGATTTTTTTTCCTGTTTGTCGTTACAGTCAGCATCTTGCCGCTGAGCATTCTTGCTGCGCGAAACTATGCACGCAGCAAACTGGCAATCGTAGACGGGATGGCACGGTTGGACGAAGAAACTCTGGATCGCTTGGGGTGGGAGGCAAGAGAATACATCGGCACATTCGACCTGTTTGCCCCATTCCGGATGGGATGGGCAGCTTGGGGATTGGCGGTGCAAAAACAAGGCGCCGTCTTGCAACGTATTCTTCTTCAAGGACTTCCAGACTCAGTCGTTTTGCCAGACGAAATCAGACGATCACTTCGCAGGTATCGGTGCTGTTTCTGGTCGTTTTTCGCGCCTGTGACGGTTTTGGTGCTCTTTTCCGCTTTCATACGCCTGAGCCATGTCCTGGCCGACTTTTCCGGACTTCCTTTGAGCCTGTGTTTCATTTTGCTGGGTGCGGGCAACGGGGTTTGGATTTTCACCCCGCTGGAGAAATACCGAAAATGGCCGGAAATCGAGGACCCATCATGACGAAACCGCTCGGCATCATTCTTGCAGGCGGGCAGGCCACACGTATGGGCGGCGGCGACAAGGGCCTGTTGCAGATAGGGGGGCAGAGCCTGCTGTCCCATGTGATTGACCGTTTGTCCCCACAGGTGAGCGGGTTGGCGTTGAACGCGAATGGCGACCCACGGCGGTTCGCTGATCTGGGCCTGCCCGTCCTGCCTGACACGATCGAAGGGTTCGCCGGGCCTCTGGCCGGTGTGCTGGCCGGGCTCGACTGGGCGGCAGAGCAGGGGGCGGACAGCATCGTGACAGCCGCCGCGGACACGCCATTCTTTCCGCGCGATCTGGTGGCGCGACTGACGCAGGCTGCGGAAGGGCAGGTTCACCCGTTGGTCTTGGCCACCACGCCGCGTTCGGGCGACGAGGCGCTGAAATCCGGTGGCGGCAAGCGGGTCAACCGACACCCGACATTCGGGCTTTGGCCCGTGGCGCTGCGCGATGATCTGCGGGCGGCGCTGATGGACGGGTTGCGCAAGGTGGTGTTGTGGACTGACAAACATGACGGGCGCGAGGCTTTGTTCAGCGCCGACCCGTTTGATCCGTTCTTCAACGTCAACACGCCTGAAGATCTGGACCGTGCCCGAAAATTGCTGGAGCAGGCATGAGGGTCTATGGCATCACGGGCTGGAAGAATGCCGGCAAAACCGGGCTGATGGAACGGCTGGTGGCCGAGATCACAGGCCGGGGCTTTACGGTCTCTACGGTCAAGCACGCGCATCACAGCGTCGATGTGGATCAGCCGGGCACCGACAGTCACCGGCACCGCGTTGCGGGGGCCAGCGAGGTGCTGCTTGCCTCGGGGCAACGTATTGCTTTGATGCAGGAATTGCGGGGCGCACCTGAACCGCCGCTGGCCGACCTGCTGGCGCGGCTTGCGCCGGTCGATCTGGTATTGGTCGAAGGGTACAAGCGCGAGGACCACCCCAAGATCGAAGCGTATCGCGCCGCGGCTGGCCATGCGCTGATGGCACCTGAAAATGGCACCATCCGCGCGGTGGCCAGCGACACTCCGCTGGAATTGGACCGCCCGGTCTATGATCTGGATGATACCGCCGGGATTGCTGACTTCATCCTGAAAGAGGTCGGTTTGTGAGTCTGTTCCAGACCTTTGCAATGGTGGATTGGTCTGGCGGAAACGACACCGGGCCGACCCCGCGCAAGGATGCGATCTGGGCCTGCATCGCACGTAACGGAAAAGCGCTTGACCCCGAATACTTGCGCAACAGGCGGATAGCCGAGCAGAGGTTGGATGCTCTGATCCGCGCCGAACTGAAGGCCGGTCGCCGTCTGCTTCTTGGGTTCGATTTTCCTTTTGGATATCCTTGCGGCTTCGCACGGGCGATGACCGGAACGGACGATCCGCTGGCGTTGTGGGACTGGTTCGACCAGCATGTCGAGGATTCCCCGAAGGCCAACAACCGCTTTGATCTGGCAGGTCGGATTAACCTTCAGTTTGGCGGCCGTGGTCCGTTCTGGATGAATGGATTGCGCCGAGATATTGACGGCCTGCCGCGTACCAAATCGGACTATTCCAACCCGTTCCCGAACCGTCGCGTCGTTGAGACTCTGGCAAAAGGAAGCTTCACTTGCTGGCAGATGGCAGGGGCAGGTGCGGTTGGCGGCCAAGTCATGATGGGGCTGCCGATTTTGAACCGGCTTCGCCACCGGTTTGCCGGGCAAATCTCGGTCTGGCCGTTCGAGCCGCTGGATAAACCCGTCGCCTTCGTGGAAATCTGGCCGTCTTTAACCCTTGGCGCTGCACCGGATGGGCGGATCAAGGATGCCTGGCAGGTTGAACAGGTCGCCTTGACTCTGTCGCGTTTGACAGAGCAGGAGTTGGATGCGCAATTGAACGTCTCAGCGGCAGAGGAAGGTTGGATATTGGGTGTGCCTCAGGACAAGCCGAACATAGCCCCGCCCCCATTGCGGAACGATTGCTTTGCGTTGCCCGCCGGGGTCAACTGGACACCGGTGGATGAGGCGCTGGCCTGTTTGCGTGACAGGCTGCACCCGATCACCGCATCTGAGACGATGGCGCTGACCAAGGCATGCGGGCGCGTTCTGGCCGGGGATGTGGTCGCCCGACGCTCGAACCCGCCGCAACCGAATACGGCCGTGGATGGGTACGGGTTTGCCGGTCCCGCCCCTGATGGCCCGCAGATCATGCCATTGATTGACGGGCGCGCGGCGGCAGGGATCCCGTTCGACGGTGACGTGCCTGAAGGCCGGGCCTTGCGCGTGCTGACGGGGGCGGCGCTGCCCGCCGGTGTCGACACGGTCATTCTGGAAGAGGATGTCACGGTCAAGGGCGGCCACATAGCCTTCCACGGCCCGTTGAAGAAAGGCACCAACACACGGCGCGCCGGAGAGGATGTGACCGCAGGCGATATCGCCCTTCCTGCCGGGCGCAGGCTGACCCCCGCCGATCTTGCGCTGCTGTCTGCCGTGGGGATTGCCGACGTTAACGTGCGCAAACCGCTTCGCGTGGCCGTGGTCTCTACGGGTGATGAATTGGTCGAAATCGGAGAGCGCGCTGGTCCGGGTCAGATTTTCGACGCCAATCGCCCGATGCTGCTGTCATTGATCGAACGAATGGGGTTCGTGCCCGTGGATATGGGGCGTGTTTCGGATGATCGGGACGCCTTGCGGGATCGATTGGATCAGGCCGCGGAACAGGCGGATGTGATTTTGACCAGTGGTGGCGCGTCAGCGGGTGACGAAGACCATGTTTCGGCCCTTTTGCGTCAGGCCGGAGCGATGCAGCACTGGCGCATTGCGTTGAAACCCGGGCGGCCGCTGGCTTTGGGTTTGTGGTCCGGCGTGCCGGTTTTTGGCCTGCCCGGAAATCCGGTTGCCGCCATGGTCTGTACATTGATTTTCGCGCGTCCGGCCTTGGGGCTGATGTCCGGCGAAGGCTGGGCTGAACCGCAAGGATTCGAAGTGCCTGCCGCCTTTGAAAAACGAAAGAAACCCGGTCGCCGGGAATATCTGCGCGCCCGAATGCGGGATGGGCGGGCCGAGGTTTTCCACTCGGAAGGGTCAGGCCGGATCAGTGGCCTCAGCTGGGCTGAAGGGTTGGTCGAAATCGAGGACGGTGCGCGCCACGTCAAACCGGGCGATATGGTCCGGTTCCTTCCGTATGGAAGTTTCGGGCTGTGACGGTCACGATTTCCATAGGGTTCGCCGATCAAGAACGCGCGCAAGCGGCGGCACTGTTCTGGCAGGCATTTGCGGCCAAGCTGGGCAAAGTCATGGGGCCGGACGAAAAAGGATTGGCTTTCTTTGGAATCGCATTGAACCCGGATTTTGCGCTGGTTGCACGGGATGAAGCGGGTCGGATGCTGGGTCTGGCAGGTTTCAAGACGCGTGACGGCTCTTTTGCGGGGGGCAATATGTCTGATCTGGCGCGGGTCTATGGCTGGTTCGGGGCTATCTGGCGTGCCTTGGTTCTAAGCGTGCTGGAGCGCGATCTGAAACCGGGCGTGTTCCAGATGGATGGCATTCTTGTCGCTGCCGAGGCGCGCGGCAAAGGAGTAGGCACGGCATTGCTGAATGCCATCAAGTCCGAGGCCCGCAATCACAACATGTCAGAGGTTCAGCTTGATGTCATCGACACGAACCCCCGCGCCCGCAGCCTTTACGAGCGCGAGGGGTTCCAGCCTGTGGGTCAAGAAAAAACCGGACCGCTGAAGTATCTGTTCAATTTCAGCAGCGCGACCAAAATGTCGTGGATTGTCGGGCCGGATTAATCAAACGTGCCCGCCACGCGACCCAGCAACATGAATGCGCGGGCCGTTCGGGTTTCACCCAGTTCACTCAGTTCCGCATCGCTTGCCGTGGGTTCGAACTCGGCCATCATCTTGTCAAACCGACGCAGGAAATGATGCGCGGCGTCGCGGAAAATCGGATCCTGTTTCATCCGGGCTGCCGTCAGCGCAAGTGAGGATCTGTCGCGCACGCCCCCCAGCGCCGCCACGGCGCGCCCGCGTGTGCCTTGGGCGAACTGGCGCCAGATTTCTGGCCGGGCCTTGTCGGGCCGCAGGTCATCCATGTAGATGCCTTCCTGGCTGAGCAGCGTCAGAACATCCTGCGACGCTTGCACAAGCTGTGCCGTCTTGCGGTCCTTCAATGCAACACGCAGCGCATTGAACCCCTCGGTGTCATCCTGCGTTTCGGGGAAGTTCAGGGCGCGGATGAAAACTTCGGTACTCAGCGGCGGTGTGATCTCTTCCGCAGGTGTGCCCAGTTCCAACGAGGTCTGGTCGCCCTGAGCGGAAGGCTGCGCGGCCGCGGCAGAGCGCGCCGTGCGTTTGGTCGAGAACGTTGCCAACGCGTCTTCGGTTTTCCGTGTGGCCGCCGCGATTTCATCCAGCTTTTTGGTCACCGCAGGTTCATAAGTGCTGGAGGCGCGCTGCTGCTGTGCCACATAGGCCTGCCGGATCGCGTCGATTGCCGTTTGCAACCGCGCACTTTCCTCTCGCATCACGCGGCTGGCACGCATCGCGGTGGCCGCAACCCAGATCATCGCCACGGGCATGAATACGGCCAGAAAGGCGACAACAAAGCCACCGTTCTGCCCCTGACCGGGCAGCACGAGAAAGACGACCGATACCACCAGCCAGATCAGGCTGAGCACCAGTGCGGCAATCTCAATCTCGGTAACAGCCGGAGTCTTCGGGCGATCATAGATGCCCAGCGACGTCGGCTTTTGGGTTTCCGGGTCAGGTTTTGGCCCCGACATTACAAGCGCTCCGGTCAGGCGTACTTGATACTCAGAATTTCATAAGAACGCACGCCGCCGGGTGTGCGTACTTCGACGCTGTCCCCTTCATCTTTGCCGATCAGGGCGCGGGCGATGGGGGATTTGATGTTCAGCAGGCCGTTTTCGATATTGGCCTCGTATTCACCAACGATCTGCCAAGTCTTTTCTTCATCGGTATCTTCGTCGACCAATGTGACTTTTGCGCCAAACTTGACCGCACCCGACAGTTTTGCCGGGTCGATGACATCGGCCAGCGACAGGATACCTTCCAGTTCCTTGATGCGACCTTCGATGAAGCCCTGTTTTTCACGGGCAGAATGATATTCGGCGTTTTCCTTCAGGTCGCCCAGCTCGCGCGCCGAGGCGATGGCTTCGATGATCGCCGGGCGTTCAACGGATTTGAGGTTCTTCAACTCAGCTGCGAGTGCGGCATTGCCCGCAGGCGTCATTGGGATCTTTTCCATACTCTCTACGTCCACGCATAAACTGACTCGCCCCGCCGCACAGAAGCGTCGGGGCGAGTCCTAGGTTGACGATTACCTGACCCAAATACCACATGAATTGCAAGGGGTGTCAGCAGTTGCGGCGATCAATTCGCGACTTCGCGCCGTTTTGATTTGGGGTGGGGTCTGTGCCGATGATCGGGATGCCGCGACCTGCGCCAACGCTGCGATGGGGTGCAAAGCCAAATCATCTCAATCATATTGCACCACTTCGAACTCGATCCCGTTGTCATCGCGGAAATAGAACCGGCGCCCTGGTTCGTAATCGGCGTGGTTGTGGGGCTCGAATCCTGCTTTGCGAACCTTATCTTCGGTGGCATCGATGTCTTCGACCAGAACCCCCACGTGGTTCAGCCCGCCGATCACATCATAGCTGCTTTCATCCGACGGTTTCGGGTCATCAGGTTTGTACAGCGCCAGATACGTATGGGCAGAACCGACATGCACGGTGTATCCGCCGGAAATTGCGGGGCCTTCCCAACGGGTTTTCCAGCCAAAGACCTTTTGCATCCAATCGGCCGAGGCCTTCGGGTCGCGGACAGTGAAGTTGGTGTGTTCAAGCGTTGCCATCATGGGATCTCCTGTGTTTTTGGGCTTGTCCCGACTCAGCGTAATTTCTAAACCTAACTTTAGGTCAAGGAATTTTTTATGAGGGTTTGATGGCTGTATCAGAGGGGCTGGCGATTGGCGCATTGGCCCGGCGCACAGGTCTGGCCGTTTCGGCCATCCGGTATTACGAAGCACAGGGGCTGATTTCGCCCTGGCGCAACGCGGGCGGACAACGACGCTATCAACGGGCCGATATTCGGCGACTGAGCTTTGTCATGATTGCGCAACAATTCGGCCTGACCCTGCCTGAAATCCGTGACGTGCTGTCGGGCTTGCCGGGAAAGCGAACACCGACACCACAGGATTGGAAAGCCATAAGCGTGCGGTTGCGCACTCATCTGGACCAGCGAATCGATACCCTGATGCGATTGCGCGACAATCTGGATGGCTGCATCGGATGCGGGTGTCTGAGCCTGCCGAAATGTGCGCTCTACAACCCCGATGACCGGGCAAAATCGCATGGTAGCGGTCCCAGGTACCTGATGGGGGATGCACCAGAGGGGTGATGTGTCGAATAGCGCCCTTGTTACGCCGTGTTTCGATTGACCAAAGTCTTACTGACCATGTAATCAGCCGTGAAACAAAATTGCGCAGATCCTGCAGTGACAGCGCCAATTCGGAAAGTTAGCTAAGGAGCCCGCGATGGCCGAGATTGAACGCGAAGCGATGGAATACGATGTGGTGATCGTGGGTGCAGGACCTGCGGGCCTGTCGGCGGCCATCCGTCTGAAACAGCTGGATGCCGACCTGAACGTTGTCGTTCTGGAAAAGGGTTCCGAGGTTGGCGCGCATATCCTGTCGGGCGCGGTTCTTGATCCCTGTGGTCTGGACGCGCTGATCCCGGATTGGAAAGAAAAAGGCGCGCCACTGAATGTGCCCGTGAAGGACGACAAGTTCTACATGCTGGGTGAAGCAGGCCAGGTCCGCATCCCGAACTTCCCGATGCCGCCGCTGATGCACAACCACGGCAACTACATCGTTTCAATGGGCAATGTGTGCCGCTGGATGGCGGAACAGGCCGAAGAACTGGGTGTCGAGATCTTTCCGGGCATGGCGTGCTCGGAAATGGTCTATGGCGACAATGGCGAAGTCAAAGGCGTGGTAGCTGGCGTTTTTGGTCTGGAGGCAGACGGTTCCTATGGCCCCAACACCGAACCTGGGATGGAACTGCACGGCAAATATGTCTTCCTGTCAGAAGGTGTGCGCGGGTCGCTGTCCAAGGAAGTGATCGCCAAGTACGACCTGTCTGCCGGCAAAGAGCCGCAGAAATACGGTGTCGGAATGAAAGAGATCTGGGAGATCGACCCTGCCAAGCACAAGGAAGGCAGCGTGACGCACACGATGGGCTGGCCTCTGGGCAGCAACGCAGGCGGCGGATCCTTCATCTACCACCTTGAAAACAATCAGGTTTACGTCGGTTTCGTGGTTCACCTGAACTACAAGAACCCGCACCTGTACCCCTACATGGAGTTCCAGCGTTTCAAGCACCATCCGATGGTGGCCGACCTGCTGAAAGGCGGCAAGCGCGTCGCCTACGGCGCTCGCGCGATTACGGAAGGCGGTTATCAGTCGATGCCGAAACTGGTTGCTCCGGGCGTGGCGCTGTTGGGTTGTTCGGCAGGCATGGTCAACGTGCCGCGCATCAAAGGCAACCACAACGCGATGCTTTCGGGCAAAGCTGCGGCCGAGGCTGCTTTCGAAGCGATCAAGGCCGAGCGTTCAGGCGATGAGCTGACGGCTTACGAGACCGAAGTTCGCAATGGCGTGATTGGTTCCGACCTGAAAAAAGTTCGCAATGTCAAGCCGATGTGGTCGAAATGGGGTCTGACCGCCAGCCTGATGTTGGGCGGTCTGGACATGTGGACCAACACGTTTGGCTTTTCGCTGTTCGGCACGTTGGGCCATGGCAAGAACGACGCGGAATCGACCGAGGATGCCAGCAAGCACCAGCCAATCGATTACCCAAAGCCCGACGGAACGCTGTCCTTCGATCGTCTGACGAATGTCTCGTTCGCAGCGACAAACCACGAGGAAAGCCAGCCCTGCCACCTGCGTCTGGCCGATCCGGAAATCCCCGTGAAAGTCAACCTGCCCAAATACGATGAGCCGGCGCAGCGGTATTGCCCGGCAGGTGTGTATGAAGTGGTCGAGGATGAGAACGGCACGCGATTCGTCATCAACTTCCAGAACTGCGTTCACTGCAAAACCTGCGACATCAAGGATCCCAGCCAGAACATCACCTGGACCACACCGCAGGGCGGCGACGGTCCGAACTATCCGAACATGTAAGCAAAAAACGGGCAATGGCGGCGCTGTGAAGGCTCTGCCATTGCCTCTTGCCTGCCGAAGCCCTAGCTTACTCCTCAGTCAACGATAGCAAGGCAGGATTTCGGTGTTTTCCCTGGTTCGTCGCGCGGCTTTGTCCGTGCTGTTCATGTCGTCGGTCGCAGTTCCGGCCTATTCGGAAACGGGCGCCGGATCGTATCTGGCCGGGCGGCAGGCGATTTACGAAAACGACTATTCTGCCGCTGAAAGATATTACGCTCAGGCCCTCAGGTTTGATCCACAAAATGCGCTGTTGCAGGAAAGCGTTGTCGTTGCACGCATCGCTTTGGGGGAAGTGGTGCGCGCGCTGCCGATTGCCCAGCAGATCGAGGAAGCCAACCTGCCCAGTCAGGCTGCGCGTATGGTGATTTCGGCCAATCTGATCGCCGATGGGAAATTTGACGACCTGCTGGCCCGTGATCCTGAAACACAGGGAGTTGGCCCCCTTGTTGACGGTCTGATGATCGCCTGGGCCCATCTGGGGCAGGGTGAGATGACCAAGGCGATGGAACAGTTCGATTCTGTCGCCACACAGGATGGTCTCAGGGAGTTCGCGCTTTACCACAAGGCGATGGCATTGGCGTCTATCGGTGATTTCGAAGGCGCAGAGGCGATACTTGCCGACAATGATGGAACGGTTGCCCGGTTCTCTCGTCGTGCCGCATTGGCCCGCACCGAGATTCTGTCGCAGCTGGATCGCAACGAAGACGCCGTTCAGTTTCTGGATGATGTGTTTGTGGCGGGCAGTGACCCGACCATCGAGGCGTATTTGAGCCAGTTGGCGGCGGGTGAAACATTGCCGTTCACCCATGTCCGATCCGCTCAGGACGGCATGGCCGAGATTTTTTTCACCGTCGGTGCCGCTTTGAACAGCGAAGCTTCGGCTGATTATATTTTGCTGTACGCACGCCTGGCCAGTTTCCTGCGCCCCGATCATGTGGATGCCATTTTGCTGAGCGCGGATCTGCTGGACAACTTGCAGCAATATGATCTGGCGGTTGAGGCATACCGCCAAGTCCCGGCGGACAGCAACGATCACCATGCGGCCGAATTGGGCCGCGCCGAAGTTCTGGACCGTTCGGGAAAAACCGATGCGGCCGTCGAGGTGTTGCAGAACCTGGCTGCGCAGGACCCTGATTTTCCGGGTGTACATGTCGCTTTGGCAGACTTGCAGCGCCGACAGGAAAACTATGCCGCTGCTGTGGCCTCTTATGACACTGCGATCGCGCTGACGGATAGCGCGGCGGGTGGGAATTGGTTCCTGCACTACGCACGTGGCATCAGCCATGAAAGGCTGAAGCACTGGGATCAGGCCGAAGCTGATTTCCGCCGGGCGCTGGAACTGAACCCGGATCAACCTCAGGTTCTGAATTACCTGGGGTATTCGCTGGTTGAGCGCAAGGAAAAGCTGGATGAAGCACTGGACATGATCGAACGCGCAGTAGCTGCGCGGCCGGACAGTGGCTATATCGTGGACAGTCTGGGCTGGGTTCTGTTCCGTCTGGGACGTTACGACGAGGCCGTCGAACACATGGAGCGTGCGGTTGAGCTGATGCCGGTGGATCCGGTGGTCAACGATCATCTGGGTGACGTCTATTGGGCTGTCGGGCGCGCGCGCGAGGCCGAATTCCAGTGGAGCCGCGCCCTGTCCTTCATCGACCCGGAAGACACCGACGGCGAAGCCGATCCGGATCGAATCCGGCGCAAGATCGAAGTCGGGCTGGATGCTGTTCTGGCCGAGGAAGGTTCGGAACCATTGAAAGTCGCCAATGGAAATTAAGGCGTTTGCGCCCGCCAAGATCAACCTGACCCTTCATGTGACTGGCCGTCGAGACGACGGCTATCACCTGTTGGATTCGCTGGTTGTATTCGCCGATCTGGGTGATCGGCTGACATTCGGCCCCGGCCCTGAATTGTCCATGGATGTGCGCGGCGAGTTTGCCGACGGAGTCCCCACGGACAGCCGAAATCTGGTCTGGAGGGCGGCAGAAGCTGTCGGTTGGACCGGTCATATTCAACTGACCAAGTCCTTGCCCCATGGGGCGGGCATTGGCGGAGGGTCGTCTGATGCTGCGGCCACGCTTGGGGCCCTGGCAGATCAGGGCCACGACCTTCCGCGGGGCCTGACACTGTCATTGGGGGCGGATGTCCCCGTCTGCCTGGAAGGTCGGGCGATCAGAATGCAGGGCATTGGTGATCGTTTGACGGCGGTGAACCTTCCGCACCTGCCCGCCCTTTTGGTCAACCCGAATGTCCAGGTGCCCACCGGTGCCGTTTTCAACGCGTTGGCGTCCAGAGACAACCCGCCAATGCCTGAAAGCATGCCTGAGTTTGACAATGCCGATGAGTGCGCCCAGTGGCTGCGCAATCAGCGCAACGATCTGCAAGTGCCCGCCATGAACGTCGCACCTAAGATTGAGCAGGTGTTGGACGAGTTGAAGATGACCAATCGCGCGCTCGTGGTGCGCATGTCAGGGTCAGGATCAACCTGTTTTGCGCTGTATCCGACGATGAAAGACGCGCATTTTGCGGCCTATGAGATCGGCGCAGCCCATCCTGATTGGTGGTGCCGCGCCACGCAGCTCAATTGAGACGTGAAACCACGTAATCGGCCAATTCGCGCAACATGCTGCGAATCTCATGATCCGGCAGCACGTCCAGCGACGCCTTGGCTTTGTTGGCCCAGCCCAAAGCGTCTTGCCGGGTTTCTTCCAGCGTGGCGTATTTGTTCATCAGACCCAGCGCCTGATCCAGATCACCGTCCTGTTGGCGGCCCTTTTCGATCGTACGTTCCCAGAAGGCGCGTTCTTCCGGCGTGGATTGCGCCACGGCTTTGATGACGGGCAGGGTCAGTTTCCGTTCACGGAAGTCATCGCCAACATTCTTCCCGGTCGCTTTGCTGTCGCCCTGATAGTCCAGCAGGTCATCGGCAATCTGGAACGCGATCCCAAGTGAATCGCCATAGTCGAAAAGCGCCTTGACCTGCTCTTCCGAGGCACCTGCTATCACGCCGCCCACTTCGGTCGCGGCTGAAAACAATGCCGCCGTCTTGCCACGCACGACCTGAAGATAAACGTTTTCATCCGTACGCAGATCGGTAGCGGCTGTCATTTGCAGCACTTCGCCTTCGGCTATGGTTGCAGAGGCATTGGCAAGGATATCCAAAACGCGCAGCGAGCCCGTTTCCACCATCAGCTGGAAACTGCGTGAAAACAGGTAATCGCCAACCAGAACACTGGATTTGTTGTCCCAAAGCAGATTGGCGGTCGGTCGGCCCCGTCGCTGCGCGCTTTCATCCACGACGTCGTCATGCAGCAGGGTGGCGGTGTGAATGAACTCGACCGTCGCGGCAAGGCGCACGTGATGGTCGCCGGAATAGCCAAACAGGCGTGCTGCGGCCAATGTCAGCATCGGGCGCAGGCGTTTTCCACCTGCTTCGACCAGATGCCGCGTCACTTCCGGGATGCGTGGCGCATGGTCCGACGCCATCCGCGTGCGGATCAGCCCGTTCACGGCCTCCATCTCGCCCGCCAGAATTTCAGCCAGACGCTCATGCGGTTTTGAGATCATGTCGACGGTCATCACACTCCTGATACAAGGCTCGACTTTCGCGTCGCCTTGCCCTTACATCCATCCCCATGAAAGAACTGTTGCGCAGTACCGATCCGACAATCCTGGCCTTTGCATCCGCTCTCCTTGAGGGCGAGGATATAGACTGCTTTCAGATGGACGTAAATATGAGCATCCTCGAAGGTGGTATCGGGATTTTCCCTCGTCGACTGATGGTTCGGTCCGAAGACCTGACCCGGGCCGAGCGTGTGATGCGCGACAACGAGATCCCGCTGGGCCGATGATGCGCTTTGACGACAATGAATTGACGTGCAACGATTTCCTTGGTGGTCGGGTGCGATTGCTGCAACCTGCGTCAGGTTACCGCGCCGGGGTAGACCCTGTTCTGCTTGCCGCATCCGTCCCTGCAAAGGCCGGGCAATCCGTGCTTGAACTGGGATGTGGCGCGGGGGCTGCCATTTTATGCCTGTCCGCGCGGGTGGCGGGGCTGCAAATGGTTGGGATCGAATTGCAACCGGCCTATGCGGATTTGGCCCGCCGCAATTCGGAAATCAACGGCTGTGATCTGGACGTGATCGAGGCTGACCTGAACGCTTTGCCTGATGACCTGAGACAGCGTCACTTTGATCACGTTATCGCGAACCCGCCCTATTACCGGTCTGGGGCGCATAGCCCCGCCAGCGACGCAGGGCGAAGCATTGCCCTTGGTGAAAATACGCCGCTGATCGACTGGATCACCGTGGCGGCCAAACGCCTTGCCCCTCGGGGGTTCCTGCACATGATCCAGAAAGCTGACCGTCTTCCCGATATGCTGTCGGCATGTGAGGGGAAACTGGGTTCAATCGAGGTGCTGCCGCTCAGCGCGCGGGTGGGCCGCGAGGCCGAACTGGTCATCCTGAGTGCCCGCAAAGGGGGACGCGCGGCATTTCGTCTCCATGCGCCTTTGATTCTGCACGCTGGTGAGCGCCATGAAAAAGACGGTGAAAGCTATACCGAGGCGGTCTCTGCCGTGCTCCGACAGGCCGCTCCGTTACCTCGGAACATGTGCCATCGGCAATGACCAGCCGAATTTGTCGGATTTGTTACAGATTCTGTGCGTCTGCGGCGTGACAGGGTGGAAACGATGTGCTCAACTTCTTACGTGACACACAGACACATAAACAAGGAGGATCGCAATGAGCGTGAGCGCACATCTGACGGAACTGAAGAAAAAGCACGAATCTCTCGGTCTAGAAGTGGAACAAGCCCAACGCTCGCCAGGTATCGATGATCTCCATATTGCTCAGTTGAAAAAGCAGAAGCTCAAGCTGAAAGAAGAGATCGAACGCCTGTCCGCTTAAGTTTTCAGGCTGGCGCGGGCCGCTATCAAGGCCCCGCCGGTGATCAGGAAGGCCGCGATCGCAAGCCCCCAGGACGGGGTCGCGATCCCGGCCACCACCAAAGCAAGGGTCGACAGTAACGGGGCCGCATAGGATGAGGTTCCGAGGATTTGAATGTCGCCTTGCTTGACGCCTATGTCCCAGACGTAAAACGCCAGCCCGACGGGCCCAAGGCCGAGTGCCAGCACCGACGCCCAGCCCAGTGCCGTATCGGGCAGTACAGTGTCTTCCACCGCCAGATGCAGCAGACCCGAAGCCAGTGCAGCAGCAAGGCAGAATACCGCCACGGAACTGGTCGGCGTGCCCTCCAGTCTGCGTGACAGAACGGAATAGCCCGACCATGTCAGTGCGCACAGCAAGGCCAATGCGTATCCGGGCAGGTATTGGGCCTGAAAGCCCGCGCCGCCACCCCCGGCAATGATTACAGCGGCCCCTGCAAATCCAAGGCAGGCCCCGATCAGGTGGCCAATACGCAGATGTTCACCCGGCAGCAGCCCTGACAGAAGCACAATGAGCAGAGGCCAGAGATAAGCGATCAGCCCGGCCTCGGCAGCCGGTGCCATGCGCAGGGCCGAAAAATACAGCGCGTGATAGCCAAACAGGCCCAATGCGCCAAACAGGTAGGTCGTCCAGGGAACTCGCTTTAGATCGCTCAGACCGCCTGTCGCCGTTGCCCAGACAAGTCCAAGCGCACCACCAATCGAAAAGCAGATCGTGTTCAGCAGCAGAGGCGGCGTGGGCGCCGACCCGACAGTGAACAACGCCAGCAAGGCCCATAGCAAGACAGCCACGAAGCCGATGGCCGTTGCGCGCATTTTGGTCATGGGCGGGAAACCTCTTCAATCGGTACGATTTTGAACTCATCCGATATATGCGCGGTTTTTTCAATCTCGGTCAGGAACCAATCGCGAAACGCTGCGATCTGGGGTTTCTTTTCAGCCCCCGGCAGGCAAAGAAACCGGAACCGGCCTTGTGTTTCCAGGGCCACCTTGAACGGTGCAACCAGGCGGCCTTCGGTCAGGTCCTTGAGAATCATGGCGCGTCGCCCCAGTGCCACGCCGACACCGGCAACAGCGGCATCAATCGCGTGATCGGCATTGGAAAAATGCGCGCCATGGGTCGGGGTAAAATCCATTCCCACGGCGCGGAACCAAGCGGGCCAATCGCAGGGCGGGGTCAGAAAGCTGATCGAATCGTCATGGATCAGCGGTGCGTCGCGCAGGCTGTCTGGCGTGGTGAATTGTTCTGCAAGTTCCGGTGTCATGACCGGGGTCAGCCATTCCTTTCTGACGGGAACGGAATACAGCCCGTCATCGGCCGAATTCCCGAACCGGATGGCGACATCCACGTCGTCCCGTTCCAGATCCATGTTGCGTAGCGTGGCCGAGAATTTCAGATCGATCTCGGGATGCGCCCGAGCAAATTCGTAAAGCCGCGGTGCCAGCCACTTGGCGGTCAAAGCAGGACCCGCAGTGACGGTCAGGCTTGTGTCATCTTCCTGTCTGCGCGCTGCACGCCAGGCGGATTGCAAGGTGGCAAACCCTTCTGCCGCACCCGGAGCAAGGGCACGGCCCACCTCGGTCAGTTCTACGGCGCGGTTCAGACGGCGAAACAGCGGACGTCCAAGGTGTTCTTCAAGCGATTTGATCTGAAAGGACAGGGCTGCTGGCGTCACGTGCAGCTCTTCCGCCGCTTTCGCGAAGGACATGTGCCGGGCCGCTGCATCAAAAGCCCGAAGCGCGGTAAGTGGGGGTAGATAGTCACTCATAGTGAAGGAAAACTTAACTGAAGTCTCAAGAAAGCTCGTTTGTCACATTTGTTTTTAGCCGTCATATTCACATCAGGTCAAATAAAACTGATTTGAAAAAGGAGGCTGCCATGATCGAGATGACGACGAATCCCGCCGCTCAGATTGCGATCCTGCGTGCCCATCAAGAGCGTAGCAGGGTGGTCTGGCAGTTTTGGGGATGGATATTCGGTTCCCGCTGATCGCAGCGCGCGCGTTCTTACGGGATCAGAAAGGGCCGGCCCAAAGGGACCGGCCCGTTTTTTGTTCACAAGTCTGGATCAGACGAAGAATTGTGCACCGTTGGCCGAGATCGTCGAACCGTTGATGAACTGCGAATCGTCCGATGCCAGGAAGGCCACGCAGCGCGCGATTTCCTCTGGCTCACCCAAGCGGCCGGCCGGGATCTGGCCAATGATGGACTCGCGCACCTTCTCGGGCACAGCCATGACCATTTCGGTTGCGATATAGCCGGGGCAGATCGCGTTGGCAGTGATCCCCGCCCGCGCGCCTTCCTGCGCCAGGGATTTCACGATGCCCAGGTCGCCTGCCTTGGTCGCAGCATAGTTCACCTGAGCGAACTGGCCTTTCTGACCATTGATCGAGCTGATGACGATGACACGGCCAAATTTGCGCCCGCGCATGCCGGGCCAGACAGGGTGTACAGTGTTGAACACGCCGGTCAGGTTGGTGTCGATCACGTCTTTCCACTGATCGGGTGTCATTTTGTGGAACGGTGCATCGCGGGTGATGCCTGCGTTGGCGACAACGATGTCGATGGGGCCAACCTCGGCCTCAACCTTTTCGATGCCTGCTTTGGATTCGTCATAATCCGCGACGTTCCACTTGTAGGTCTTGATCCCGGTTTCTTCGGTGAATTTTGCGGCGGCTTCGTCATTCCCTGCATAGGTGGCCGCAACGTTGTATCCTTCGGCTTTGAGCGCCTTGGAAATTGCTGCGCCAATGCCGCGGGAACCGCCGGTAACGAGTGCTGTTCGTGCCATTTATGACTCCTTCAATTTTAGCCGTCTTAGTAATGCTGTTACTCTGAGAGATGGTTGTGCGCAATATTGTTTCGTCTTGAATCTCAGTTTCCGGGCGGCAATATCGTCGCATCCAAGGGTTAGAACCTCAATGTAACAAAAAAGGCGCCCACCGGGCGCCTAATTCTATTTGATTGTCAACGCGCTTAGTCGCGCTCCACACAAAGGGCAACGCCCATGCCGCCGCCGATGCACAAGGTTGCCAGACCCTTTTTTGCATCGCGACGCTTCATTTCAAACAGCAGGGTGTTCAAAACACGGCACCCCGAAGCGCCGATCGGGTGGCCGATGGCAATGGCGCCGCCGTTTACGTTCACGATCGACGGATCCCAGCCCATATCCTTGTTCACGGCGCAGGCCTGTGCGGCAAAGGCTTCGTTGGCTTCGACCAGGTCCAGATCGTCTACCGACCAGCCTGCTTTTTCCAGTGCTTTGCGCGATGCATAGATCGGGCCGACACCCATGATTGACGGGTCCAGACCGGCGGTCGCATAGGACGCGATGCGCGCCAGAGGTTCGATTCCCCGCTTTTCGGCGTTTTCGGCTGACATCAGCAGCGTCGCGGCCGCACCGTCGTTCAATCCCGAGGCATTGGCAGCGGTGACCGAACCGTCCTTGGTGAAGGCCGGACGCAGTTTGGCCATGGCCTCCATGGTTGCGCCATGACGGATGTATTCGTCCTTGTCCATCACGATGTCGCCCTTGCGGGTCTTGATGGTGAAGGGCACGATTTCGTCTGCGAACTTGCCGGCCTTTTGGGCAGCTTCGGCCTTGTTCTGCGAAGCAACGGCGAATTCATCCTGCATCTCGCGGCTGATCTGCCATTTCTCTGCAACATTCTCGGCAGTCTGACCCATGTGATAGCCGTTGAAAGCATCCCACAAGCCATCGCGGATCATCGTGTCGATATACTTCATGTCGCCCATCTTGTGACCGGCGCGCAGCGCGGCAGCGTGGGGTGACAGCGTCATGTTTTCCTGACCACCAGCCGCGACGATTTCCGCGTCTCCCAGCTGAATATGCTGGGCGCCCAAAGCAACGGCGCGCAGGCCCGAGCCACAAACCTGGTTGATGCCCCAGGCCGCGCTTTCCTGCGGCAGACCGGCGTTGATGTGAGCCTGACGTGCGGGGTTCTGCCCCTGGGCGGCAGTCAGAACCTGCCCCATGATGGTTTCGCTGACTTCGCCTTTTTCCACTCCGGCGCGCTCGACAACTGCTTCCAGGACGGCAGCGCCCAGATCATGGGCAGGTGTGTTCGCAAACGAACCACTGAAGCTGCCAACACCTGTTCGTGCGGCGGATGCGATTACTACGTTGGTCATATGATCAGTCCTTTACCGTCATGGGACAGCGGAATTTCTGACGGCGCAGGTCGAAAGGTGTCCTCTCGAAACAAGAGCGCCCCGTGATCCCCCGCTCAAGTACCCTTGCAATAGCGCAACGCTGCACATGCAGCAACGGGCAGCTTGTCTCAGTGTCGGAAAAGGTAGGAAAATGTCGATGAACAGGCACTCAACTGCCTGTTTTTGATTTGCTTTCCTGCTTCCAGGGTTCCGCAACACTGGGTGCGCCATACAAGAATCCTTGCAGGCAATCCACGCCACTTGCCACCAAGAAAGCGGCATCCTCCTGCGTTTCAACCGATTCGGCCGTCACCAGAATTTCGAATTCACGGGCCACCGCGATCAGGGCCCGCAACAAAGTCTGGTTGTCGGGATCGTTGCTGATGCCCCGCACGAACTGACCATCGATTTTGGCTGCGTCGAACAGAAACTCGCGAAAATGGCGAAAGCTGAAATTGCTGGCGCCAAAGTCATCCAGCGCAAAAGCGATGCCGCGATCCTGCAAACGGTCCATGAAGTCGACAACCAGCTCAGGCACCTGCATGGCCGAGCTTTCGGAAATTTCGAGAATCAAGCGTTCGCCTAATCCGGCATCTCGTTTCAGGAATCTGTCCAGTATTCTGGACCAGTTGGAATAACCGATCGAGCGAGCAGACATGTTGATCGACAGGCGTATTTCCGGGTTCTTCGCCAATGTGCGCAACCCAAGCTCCAACGCGACGCAGTCCAGATCGCGGCCGATAGGAGTGTTTTCGACCTGAGGCATGAATTCGCGTGCCGGGATGACGCGGCCGGTTTCGTCCAGAACCCGAATGAACCCTTCGTAAAACGCGACTCTGT
The DNA here is from genome assembly GCF_059613405.1 of Ruegeria sp. BHSA118. Taxonomy (NCBI): domain Bacteria; kingdom Pseudomonadati; phylum Pseudomonadota; class Alphaproteobacteria; order Rhodobacterales; family Roseobacteraceae; genus Ruegeria; species Ruegeria sp. BHSA118. The sequence goes on along the minus strand of NZ_JBXWSM010000037.1, from coordinate 13,711 downwards.
ACGGGGCGTGCGCCTGTATCACCGGCTGAAAGGCCAGTTTGCACTGCTTATGCTTCACTGCATCGGTTGCCATCTGCACAACCGAACGATCACGCGTCGAAACTGCCGCGTTCAACGGGCTGTCCGACCCCTCAGGCAGATGTGCCAGTTTTTTGTTTCCCATAAGCGCGGATTCCCATGTGTCCGGGACAGATGTCCGGTCACAGTCTCGGGGCAAAGAGATGAATCTGCGGTTAAGGGTTCGGAAAAATTTCCGCCTCGCGGGCTCAGCGGGCGGATTGCCACGCGCGCGTCAAAGAAGCTGCCGCGCCAAGTATCGCGCCCATCGCACCAAGGGCCATCATTGCAAAACCCAATGCGATCAGGCTTGCGACGGCGCCGCCAAGGGCTGCGAGCATGGCAATCAACAGGCCGAACAGGCCAAAAAAGGTTGAAATGGTTGCCAAACGGTTCATACCGACCCTCGCTCACTCACACACGGCGCCTGTCGTCTGATATGGCGTTCAATGACCGAGATTCAAGGCGCAAGCAGGTTTCAGCCGGCTGTTTCAGGCCTGTTCTGCTTGTCCGCTGGGCAGTTTTTTGTCCAGATGCTCAAAACCTGGCGTTCCGTGGTCTTCCGGATGGCGCGCCAGATGCTTGGCCTTGATCTGCTCCGAATTGTCCCGGCTGCCGTCATGGCTGTACCCGGGTGGCGCAAAGCAGTAGGCCAGCCGCTGTTTCAGGGTCAGACCCGGCTGGGTCGCGTCGTGCCAGATGGCCACCCATTCGTGAAAGGCCACCCGCAGGGGATTGAAAGTGCCGATATTGTGCACCAGGCCATAATCCACCCGGTCGTCCTCCTGCTCGGGGACGAAGGTGCCGAACAGCTTGTCCCAGATGATGAACACCCCGGCATAGTTGCAATCCAGATAGCGCGCGTTGCGGCCGTGATGGGCGCGGTGGTGACTGGGGGTGTTCATTACCGCCTCGAACCAGCGGGGCATCTTGCCGATGGCCTCGGTGTGAATCCAGAACTGATAGATAAGATTGAGGCCACCGACGAACAAAACCATCGCAGGATGGAACCCAAGCAGGATCAGTGGGGCGCGTACGACCATCATGAAGGTGAACGTATAGGTCCAGGTCTGCCGCAGCGCGGTCGTCAGGTTGTAGTGCTGCGAGCTGTGATGGTTTACGTGGCTGGCCCAGACCCAGCGGATGCGATGGCCAAAGCGGTGGACCCAGTAGTAACGCAGATCATCCAGGACAAAGCACAGGATGATAACCGGAATTGACGTACCCAGGTTCATCGGTGTGATCTGCCACAGCCACATGAAAAACGCATAGGCGATAAAGCCCAGCAAAAAGCCCGATGCGATGTTTCCGGCCCCCATGATCAAAGAGGTCACCGCATCGCGTGTTTCATAACGCCCGCCTTTGCCTTTGACTGCGATCCACAGAAACTCGGCCAGAATTGCTACGATGAAAAAAGGAACGGCCCATTGTACCGCATCGGGAAAACTTATCTGGTCTGTCATGCGGGCTCCATCAGGTCACGCCAGTGATGGCGTTCGAAATCGTCCAGTCGGATGAGTGTCTTGGGCACCGAGAATTCGTGAAACAGAATCTCAAAGCCGTCGGGATGATCCAGAAGATCATAGTCCAGCAGATGCCGGGCCACGGTGTCGGCCCCGAAGGACCAAAGCAACCCATTGCCTGAACTGGTGCGCACCACCGCGGCGTGGCCATCATGGGAAACCGTGACGTCGACCACATCGTCGTCCGGAAAGTGACGTGCCCATTGTGATCGTGCGATGTCGGGCGTCAGCATCACCTGCTGCGACCTGCCGGTGAGATGCAATAGCAGGGTGACGCCAGCTATGCCGCCGACGACCAGCGCCAGTAGAATTTCAAGTGGCATTCCATCCTCCTGAGCGCAGAGTGCAAAGGAGTTGAAACTCTGTCAAAGGTGGCGTTGCGTCAGCTGTTTTCCAGCCGTTCCAGTATCTCGTGTTGCACCACACGTTCGACGAAGGGCACCAGCCCCTCGGGGCCGGATGTACGATCCTTCAGATGGATGCAGATATCCGGGCGCCGGGCGGCAATTATGCCCACCATTTCACCACGGATCGTATCGTCAAGCCCCGCGCCCAAGATGGCGCAGGCAATCCGGGGCTCGGCATCCAGCTGTTTTCGAACCTCGTCCGTGTCATGCGCGCCCAGCCACTGAATCGGCAGATGATCCAGTTGCCGTGCCACATCACCGATCACATTTGGCAACCGTCCGATCAAAAGAACCACCGGCTTCATCGTCGCCTCCTTTCTATAAGGTCACAAACGAAAACCGGCCCATTTGGGCCGGTTCGAGTGTATCACAAACAGGCGGAAGCTGCGCCATTCGTCAGCTATTGGATTCCACAAGCGTCGAGATAATCGCCTTCGCACTGTCCGAGTTCCATTCGGCGTCGCCGATCAGCCGGGCGATTTCCTGCCCTTCGGGGTTCAGGATGACCGTGATCGGCAAGGCGATTACGCCGAACTCACGGGCAGCGGCCGAGCTGGGGTCCTGATGACGGGGCAGGTTGGCGATGCCGTTCTCTTCAAAGAACTTCCTGATGCCGGCAGGCGAGTTGCGCCCCGTGGCCAGTGTCAGAACCTGAAACTTGTCGCCGCCGAACTCTTCCTGAAGCTCAGCGATCTGAGGCATCTCTTTGCGGCAAGGCGCACACCAGGTGGCCCAGAAATTCAGCAGCACATATTTGCCCTCATAATCGGCAAGCGTACCGACACCTCCGTCATCTTCCAGCTGGAACTCGATTGATTTGGCGGGTTTTGGTTCCTTGTGCAGGATCAGACGTTTCAGGCTGTCTTCCCGCAGAGGAGCCAGCGTCTCGGCATCGGTCGCCAAGGCGGCATTTGCACCCAGCGCAAGGGCCATATAAAGGGGGATCAGACGAAATAGGCGCATATCAACTCCGGGTTTTCTTACATGACCGATCAATCCTCGAACCAGATGTGGGGCGGCCGCTTTGCCGCCGGTCCAGACGCGATCATGGAGGCAATCAATGCCTCGATCGGGTTCGACCGACGGATGGCAGCCCAGGACATTGCAGGCTCGCGCGCCCATGCGGCCATGTTGGCTGCCACAGGCGTCATAAGTGATAGTGATGCGCAGGCCATTCGGGAAGGGCTGCTCACCGTTTTGTCAGAAATCCAGAACGGAGAATTCCAGTTCTCGACCGCGCTGGAAGACATCCACATGAATGTCGAGGCGCGGCTGAAAGAGATCATCGGAGAGCCCGCAGGCCGTTTGCACACAGGTCGGTCACGCAATGACCAGGTCGCAACCGATTTCAAACTCTGGGTTCGTGAGCAGCTGGACGCGGCGGAATCCGGTCTGCTGGCCCTGATCCGCGCGCTTTTGGCGCAGGCCGAGGCCAGGGCTGATTGGGTCATGCCGGGCTTTACCCACCTGCAAACGGCGCAACCCGTAACTTGGGGCCATCACATGATGGCCTATGTCGAGATGTTTGGCCGCGACCTGTCTCGCGTCCGCGACGCACGGGCCCGGATGAACGAATCCCCGCTGGGTGCTGCGGCGCTGGCCGGAACGTCCTTCCCCATTGATCGCCATATGACGGCGCAGGCGCTGGGCTTTGACCGCCCCGCCGCTAACTCGCTGGACGCTGTCAGCGACCGGGATTTTGCATTGGAGTTCCTGTCGACCGCCTCGATCTGCGCCGTCCATCTGTCGCGTTTTGCCGAGGAACTTGTGATCTGGTCGTCGGCCCAGTTCCGTTTTGTGACACTGTCGGATCGGTTCTCGACCGGATCGTCGATCATGCCGCAGAAGAAAAATCCCGATGCGGCAGAGCTGATCCGCGCCAAGGTGGGGCGAATTTATGGGGCCAACACCGCGCTGATGATGGTGATGAAGGGCCTGCCGCTGGCCTATTCCAAGGACATGCAGGAAGACAAGGAACAGGTCTTTGACGCCGCCGATAACTGGATGCTGGCGCTGGCGGCGATGGAAGGCATGGTCAAGGACATGACCGCCAACCGCGACAGCCTGGCCGCTGCGGCGGGTTCGGGTTTCTCGACTGCAACCGATCTGGCCGACTGGCTGGTGCGGGTGCTGGGCCTGCCCTTCCGCGACGCGCATCACGTCACAGGATCGCTGGTGGCCATGGCCGAGGGTAAGGGCTGCGACCTGCCCGATCTGACGCTGGACGACATGCAATCGGTCCATGCCGAGATCACAAATGACGTCTACTCTGTCCTTGGTGTCGAAAATTCTGTAAACTCACGCCAGTCCTATGGTGGCACGGCACCGGATCAGGTGCGTGCTCAGGTTGAACGATGGAAGGCAATGGTGTGATGACCGTGCTGCGTGCGATCCTGATTGCAGGGTCCGGCCTTGTGCTGGCCGGATGCGGAGCCGACGGCGAGCCCGTTCAGCCCGCGCCCGCTCAGCCAACTGTCAGTGCAACCGTCGGTGTCGGCTCTGGCGGAGCGTATGTAGGCGGTGGCGTAGGTCTGAGCCGTGGGCCGCTGGGCATCTACCTGGGATTCTAAGCCACTTTCATATTGCGCATCGGTTTTATATCCACCAACGTGAGGTGGCATGTCGGTGCGCATGTCATCCAAAGAAAAGATACTGAAATGAGAACACTAGGACTGTTTCTGGTATTTGCGGCTTTGACGGCTTGCGAACCTACATCGGCAAGACGCCCGGATCCTGCGGCAGAGCCCAAGCAATCGGGCACCGGAGTTTCGATCTCGGGCTATGGCCGGGTTGGAGTTTCGACCCGAAATTAAACTTTGTCGATGGGTTCGGAATCCATTGATCCGAAGCCATCTTCTGGTCTAAGCGCGCAGACATGGATCATTTTCTCTACCGCGACGGCGCGCTTTTCGCCGAGGATGTCCCTGTCTCCGAAATCGCTGCTGCGGTCGGAACGCCGTTCTATGTCTACTCCACCGCAACCTTGCTGCGGCATTTCCAGCTGTTCGACGATGCGCTTGACGGCACGGACCACATTGTCTGCTATGCGATGAAAGCGGCCAGCAATCAGGCGATCCTGAAAACTCTGGCGCAGGCGGGCGCGGGGATGGATGTGGTCTCGGGCGGGGAATACCTGCGCGCCAAGGCGGCGGGCGTTCCGGGCGACAAGATTGTGTTCTCTGGCGTGGGCAAAACGGCGGATGAGATTCGTACCGCACTGACCGGTGGCATCCGTCAGTTCAACGTCGAATCCGAGCCCGAGATGGAAGTGATCAATGCCGTAGCACTGGAATTGGGTGTGGTTGCTCCGATCACGGTCCGGGTGAATCCGGATGTGGATGCCAAGACCCATGCCAAGATCGCGACCGGCAAGTCCGAGAACAAGTTTGGCATTCCGATTGCCCGTGCCTCGGAAGTTTACGCCCACGCCGCCAGCCTGCCGGGGCTGGAGGTGATTGGCATCGACGTCCATATCGGCTCGCAACTGACCGAGCTCGAGCCGTTCGAGCTGGCCTATACGAAAGTGGCCGAATTGACCGAGCAGTTGCGGGCAGAAGGCCACAACATCCGTCGTCTTGATCTGGGCGGTGGATTGGGCATCCCCTATACCCGCTCGAATGACGCGCCGCCGCTGCCGGTGGAATATGGTGCGCTGGTCAAGAAAACACTGGGCCATCTTGGCTGTGAGATCGAGATTGAGCCGGGTCGGCTGATCGCGGGCAACGCCGGGATCATGGTCAGCAAGGTCATCTATGTGAAATCAGGCGAAGGTCGCGACTTTTTGATCCTTGATGGGGCGATGAATGACCTGATCCGCCCGGCAATGTACGAAGCTTACCACGATATCGTCGCGGTGCAGGAACCTGTCGCCGGTGTGGAACAGCGCCCTTATGACATCGTGGGCCCGGTCTGCGAATCCGGTGACACTTTTGCCAAGCAGCGCAACATGCCGCCGCTGAAATCGGGTGACCTGATCGCCTTTCGCAGCGCGGGCGCCTATGGCGCGGTGATGGCCAGCGAGTACAATACCCGCCCGCTGATCCCCGAAGTTCTGGTCAATGGTGATCAATTTGCAGTCATTCGTGAACGACCAAGCTTTGACGAAATCATAAACCGCGATACCATACCTTCATGGCTTTGACGCGATGACCGCGCGGGCCTAACCCCGGAGGCCCGTTTTGCCCAACCGCTCAAACCTGCCCATTCCGCGCCTGTCTGTGTGGCTGACCCATGTCGGCTTGGTGGCAGAACAGGTGTTGCGCGCGTTCTGGCCGGCGTTCTCGATTGTACTTGTTCTGCTTGCGGCATTGATGCTGGGGCTTCAAGATGTTGTTTCCGTGGAAATTGTCTGGGCGGTCGGTGCGCTGTCCCTGGGGTTGTTTTTGACGGCTGCGGTGCTTGGCCTGAGGGTTCTCAAGTTGCCTTCGCGCGCCGAGGTTTTGATGCGGCTGGATGAGACGTTGCCGGGGCGCCCAATTCAGGCCTTGATGGATGATCAGGCCATCGGTGCGGCTGATCGGGATTCCGTGGCGCTGTGGCAAGCCCATAAAGCCCGGATGGCGCAGCGGGTCGCGACGGCCGAGGCCGTGAAACCAGATCTTCGGCTGGCATCGCGGGATCCTTATGCACTGCGCTACGCCGCATTGCTGGCGTTTGTCGTGGCACTGGTTTTCGGATCTTTGTGGCGCGTGGGGTCTGTGGCGGACATGGCCCCGGGCACTGCCGCCGCCGGGCAGGGGCCGACTTGGGAAGGATGGGTCGAACCCCCGCGCTATACGGGCCTTCCAACGCTGTATCTTGCGGACCAAACGGATGCAGAGCTTGCCGTTCCCAAGGGCAGCCGCGTTACCTTGCGGCTTTATGGTGAGGTTGGCGCACATAGTCTGACGGAAAACAGCTCGGCCCTGGGGGCCGAGGCGGCGACCGACCCCGAGCAGGAGTTCGTGGCAGAACGCTCCGGCCAGTTGCGCATCGACGGGCCTGCGGGGCGGGAATGGGCCGTTGAGATCATTGACGACACCGCACCACAGATAGCCGTGGCCGGATCGGCTGAGGCCGAAGCGGGCGGGCAGATGAAGCTGCCATTCGTCGCAGGAGATGATTATGGCGTGGTTTCAGGCTCTGCCCTGATCGAGCTGGATCTGGCTGCCGTTGACCGCCGCTATGGTCTGGCGGCAGAGCCGGAACCACGCGAAGCGATCGCGGTTGAACTGCCTATGCCGATCACCGGCGACCGGGCGGATTTTGCAGAAGATCTGATCGAGGATTTCTCGCAACACCCATGGGCGCATTTGCCGGTCCGGATCACCTTGATGGCCTCGGATGCGGCGGATCAGCAAGCGTCTTCCGAACCTTATGTGACCGACCTTCCGGCCCGTCGGTTCTTTGATCCGCTGGCCGCTGCGGTGATCGAACAACGGCGCGATCTGCTTTGGTCGCGGTCCAATGCGCCTCGGATCGCGCAGCTGCTGCGGGCTGTGTCTCATCTGCCAGAGGACCTGTTTCGTTCGGAAACTGCCTATTTGCGTCTGAGGGTCGTACTGCGGCGGCTTGAGACCTTTGATCAATACGGGCTGAAACCCGAACAGCAGGCAGAAATCGCCCAGGCCCTCTGGGATCTTGCCGTGTTGATCGAGGACGGCACGCTTGCGGATGCGCTGGAACGGATGCGGCGCGCGCAGGAACGTCTGACCGAAGCAATGAAGAACGGGGCCAGCGACGAGGAAATCGCGGAACTGATGCAGGAACTGCGCGAAGCGACTCAGGATTACCTCCAACAGCTGCAACGGCTGGCTCAGCCAAATGGCGAAGATGGCGAGCGTCAGCCGGGCCAGAACGGCGAGTCCCTGCAAATGACGCAAGATGATCTGCAACGCATGATGGACCGCATTCAGGAACTCATGGAACAGGGCCGGATGGCCGAAGCCCAGCAGGCGCTGGAAGAGTTCCAGCAGATGATGGAAAACATGCGTGTGACTCAGGGCCAGGGCGGAGGGCAGCAGTCCGAAGGTCAGCAGGCCATGGAAGGTCTTGCGGAAACTCTGCGCGAACAACAAGGGCTGAGCGATCAGGCCTTCCGTGATTTGCAGGAACAGTTCAATCCAGGTGCTCAATCCGGTGAAAGCCGGGGCAATGAGGGGCGTAATGGCGGGCAAGGGCGCGGGCAAAGCCACGAAGGTCAGGGCGGTCAGGGGGAAGGCTCGGATCAGGCTGGCGGAGGCCAGCAGGGTCAAGGCTCACTTGCGGACCGGCAGCAAGCGCTGAGAGATGAGCTGAGCCGCCAGCAACAGGGGTTGCCCGGTGCCGGTACGCCCGAAGGCGACGCCGCGCGCGAGGCGCTGGATCGGGCCGGGCGCGCCATGGACGAGGCGGAACAGGCCCTGCGTGGGGATGATCTGGCCGAAGCCATCGACCGACAATCCGAGGCGATGGAAGCCCTGCGCGAAGGGATGCGTTCGCTGGGTGAGGCGATGGCGCAGAACCAGCAGAACCAGCCAGGTCAGGGAACGCAGGATGGCGACATGCAAGCCAACAACCGCGATCCGCTGGGCCGAAACCCGGGTGCCGCTGGTTCGATTTCAACGGATGAGAATTTGCTGCAAGGCGAAGACGTGTATCGCCGGGCGCGGGAACTGCTGGATGAAATCCGGCGCAGAACCGGGGAATCGGACCGCCCTCAGATCGAGCTGGAATACCTGAAACGTTTGTTGGAGCGGTTCTAGACCTCAGTTCTGGGCACCGGATCCAGCCTGTGCTTCCAGCCAGATGCGCGCCTGATCCACAAGCGACACGTATGAGCTGAGCAGCGGGTCGGCCTGAGGGACTGCTTCGCTGATCTGTTGGGCATTGCCATAGATCAGATACAGAACCACGCCGATGATCAGCATCAACGCAAAACCGCGCAGGAAACCGCCCGATTTGCGGGCTGGCTGCGCGGCCTCGTCCGACTCATCTGATCGCATGGTCGAATTGATGGCTTCGACATCCGGCAGTGCGTCTTTCTGCCCGGCATCGACAGCGGTTTCCGAAGTCGAAGGCCGCTTGGGGCGCACCTTGGGTTCTGGTGGCGTATCCAGCCCCAGATCGGGCTGGCTCTCGAGGCTGCTGCCTTCCTGCGAACGCAATTCCGCTTCGCGGGCAGCTTCCTCTTTCAGAATGCTGGCGACGGAAGGATCGACATTCCCGGTGGACGCGGCGGGTTCTTCAACTTCTGGCTTGTCTTCGGATACCGCTTCTTCAACAGGACCCGGTTCAGCGTCCTGCGGAGCGTCGACCACGTCGGGCGATGTGTCATCCTGTTCGGGGGTTTCCGCTTTTTCGTCCGGTGCGCCTGCGGCTTCGGCAGGGTGCTTCGCTTGAAACCACGTCTGATCACAGTTGGAACACTGTACGTCGCGGCCTTCCTCGGGGATGACCTCGTCAGGAACCTCGTACTGCGCGCTGCAATTCGGACATGTAAGACGCATGCTGCCTCCTCGGCCGGGCGAAGGGCCGATAATAGTTTTTTCAGGAATGATATTCGGTTAAGACCCAACAGCAAAGAGCGTTTTCGGTTTCACGGGTCAAGTGTCACCAATTGGACTCGGTAGAGCCATTGAAACCATCACCATGCTCGGGCAAGAAGAGCGGCAAAATAACGGGGGCACGTGTGATCGAGCTGGAAAATGTCAGCTACACCTACGGTGGCGGCGAATTGCTGAGTGACGTCTCGGTGCAATTGCAGCCGGGTTCGTTTCACTTTCTGACCGGGCCTTCCGGGGCGGGCAAGACCACGCTGCTCAAGCTGTGCTATGGTGCCCTGCTGCCGAGCTCAGGGCGGTTGAGCGTGTTTGACCAGGATATTTCAACCCTTGATCGCGACCAGCTGGCCGTATTGCGTCGCCGCGTTGGTGTCGTGCATCAGGATTGTCAGTTCCTTGACCACATGACGCTTGCCGAAAACGTCGCGTTGCCGCTGATGGTGTCCGGGCGTTCGGAAACATCCGAGCAGGAAAACCTGACCGAGCTGCTCAGCTGGGTGGGTCTTGGCGCCAGGCTCGAAGCGCTCCCGCCCGAACTGTCCGGTGGCGAGCGGCAAAGGGCTGCTCTGGCCCGTGCCGTCATATTGTCGCCTGACATGGTTTTGGCGGATGAGCCGACAGGCAATGTTGACTGGGAAATGTCGCAACGCCTGCTGCGTCTTTTGATCGAACTGAACCGGATGGGCAAAACCGTCCTGATCGCCACCCATGATCTGAGCCTGATCCGCGCGGCCAAAAGCCAGGTACAGGCCCGTGTCTTGCGTATTTCGCAGCGCAAGCTGCAACTGGCGGGGGCGGATCTATGATCAGTCCTGACCTCAGAAATCTGTTGCGGGGCGACAAACGGGCAGACCGGGTTGTTCCCCCAACGGGGTACACGGCGCACCTGACCCTGTTTGTCGCGGGTGCGATGGCGTTTCTGGCAGTGTTCGCCCTGGCCCTGTCTCTGGCGTCGGGGCGCATTGCGGATCGCTGGGCCTCGGAACTGGCCGGCGCCGCAACCCTGCGCATCAACGCGCCAGCGGAACAGCGTGCAGCCCAGACCGAGGCGGCGCTTACCGTTCTGGGCCAGACGCCTGGCGTGGCCTCGGCCCGTGCTTTGACGCAGGAAGAGCAAGCGGCGTTGCTTGCCCCTTGGTTCGGGCCGGATCTGCCGCTGGATACGCTGCCCGTGCCGCAGCTTATCGAGATCATTGAAACCGAACCGGGAATTGATGTGGCCGGGTTGCGTTTGCGACTGGGGGCCGAGGTGCCGGGCGCCGTACTGGATGATCATACGCGGTGGCGGGAGCCTTTGGTTGATGCGGCAATGTCTCTGCGTCGTCTGGGGTGGATTTCGATCCTGCTGATCGGCGGTGCGACCGCTGCCATGATTACCCTTGCCGCCAATGCGTCGCTTGCCGCAAATGCCCAGATCATCGAAGTGCTGCGCCTGGTCGGTGCACGCGACGGTTTCATAGCAGGCGCATTTGTAAGGCGGTTTACATATCGCGCATTCTTCGGGGCTTCGGTCGGCACATTGCTGGGAATGACCGGTGTTCTGATGCTGCCCGAAGCCTCGGAAGCGGGTGGTTTTCTGGCCGGTGTCGGCTTTCAGGGCAAAGACTGGGTGTTGCCGGTTCTTATCCCGATCCTTGGTGCAATGGTCGCGTTTTTTGCCACCTGGGCTGCGGCCCGACGCAAATTGAAGGAGCTTTCCTGATGTTGATGGCTGTTCAATGGGTTCGGTCAGTGATCTTCATGATCGTGATCTACGCCTGGATGCTGATCCTTGGCATTGTCTTTCTGCCCTATGCGCTGTTTTCCAAGGCTGGCGCCCTGAAGGCGTGCAAGACCTACGCGCGCAGCACCATGTGGCTAGCTCGTTGGATGGTTGGCATTCGGTGTGAAGTGCGGGGTACGGTTCCAACGAATGAAGTGGTCATAGCCGCAAAACACCAGTCTTTTCTTGATATCATCATCATTTTTGATGCCATTCCGCACGGCAAGTTCATTATGAAGCGTGAGCTTTTGTTTACGCCCGTCATCGGAATGTATGCGCGGCGACTTGGCTGTATTCCGGTCAATCGCGGCAAGCGCGGTGCTGCCGTGACCAAGATGGTCAAGGATGTATCGAAAGAGTTTTCGGAACCCGGGCAGCTTGTGATCTACCCGCAAGGGACACGTGTGGCGCCCGGTGCGAAGAAACCCTACAAGGTTGGAACAGCCGTTCTTTACGAAGGGCTCGGCTTCCCCTGCGTTCCGGTCGCGACGAATGCCGGCGTCTTCTGGCCCCGAACGGGTGTCATGCGCAAACCGGGCCTTGCGATCGTCGATTTCCTCGACCCAATCGAGCCGGGTGTTGGCCGGGACAAATTCCTTGCCCGGCTGGAAGATGTGATAGAAACACGTTCCAACGAGTTGATGCGGGAAGTGGGGTTTGATCCGGATGGAGCACATTCGTGACATTGAAACGCTTGAAGCGTTGTATGGTCGGCCCGGTGCTCCGTCCTTGCGAAAGGTCGTTCATCAACTGACGCCTCTCTATCGCAAGTGGATCCTCGCATCGCGCCTCTGTGTTCTCAGCACAGTTGGCCCTGAAGGTGTGGATGGCAGCCCTCGGGGCGATGATGGCCCGGTGGTGAAAGAGCTGGATGCGAATACGCTGGCTCTGCCGGACTGGCGCGGCAACAAACGTCTGGACAGTCTGCGCAATATCGTGCGCGACCCACGTGTTTCGCTGATGTTCCTTGTTCCGGGGTCCAACAACGTCGTTCGGGTGAACGGGTTGGCGCGGGTAACAGCGGATAAGAGCCTGCGGCATCAATTCGAGAAGGTCGGCAAACGCCCGGCAACCGTTATCGTCGTTGAAATCGCCGAGATATACAGCCAATGTGCCCGTGCTCTGATCCGGGCGCGTATCTGGTCCAGCGGTGATGAAAGCGGCCATCTTCCCACGATAGGTCAGCTTCTGTCCGAGGCATCGGGTGGTGCGGAAGGCGGCGCGCAATATGACGAGGAATGGTCTGCACGCGCCGCAAAAACGATGTGGTAGATCTGGGTGCCAGCTGTGGTTCAAACCGCAGCGGCCCCGATCCTGGATACTTTTTCCACCCAGCGATCTACGCTGCCGGGCTTGGGATAACTTGCACCGGAAAAATAGGTGAAACGGGTTGGTTTGAAGCCGACGAACCCAAGGATCTGGTCCCGTACCTGACGGATAAGCGCCTGCCGGTATATCAGGCGCATGAACCATCCCGGCGTATCTGACGTCAGGATGACGCGCGCGGTGCGCCCTGTCAGCATCGGGGCCGGGAACCCGATCTTGGTGGTGTTCCGTGTGTCAAACGTTCGTCCCGGAATGAACATTCGGTCGATCAGTCCTTTGAGTTTGGCTGGAAGGCCGCCCCACCACATAGGGGTGGTCAGGACCAGATGGTCGCTCCACTCAAAGTCTTGCAGCACTTGTTCCAGAACCGGCTCAAGCGGTTTGAAGTCGTGATAATTGCCCTGACCGAAATCAAAATCGAATTGCAGATCGCTCAGATGAACCAAACGCACATCGTGCCCGTTTTTGCGGGCCGCGTCTCTGTACGTTTCGGCAAATGTGCGTGACAGGCTGCTTTCCGCGGGGTGTCCGTCAAGGATGAGAATCTTTTTGTGTTGCATCGGGTATCTCCTGAAAAATGACCGTGGTCAGTTTATAGAATCAAAAAATGACCACGGTCAATATAAATTTGACCACGGTCAGAAACTATGCGATTGAGCGATATGCAAAAGACAATTCAGAAACGTACGATCAAGACCCGCGCCAAGCTTCTCTCGGCTGCTGAAGAGGTCATCCGCAAAGGCGGATATGAAGCGTTACGGGTGGAAGAGGTCGTAAAGGCCGCGGGGGTCGCGAAGGGCACGTTTTTTGCGCATTTTCACGACAAGGATGCGCTGATGGAAATTCTGACCGCAGACAAGCTGAACGCCTGTCTGGATCAGGCCGAGGCCGGAACACCGCCCAAAACTGTTGCAGAAATCATCGCGGCGCTGGAACCTGTTCACAGTTTCATGACGTCCGAGCGATATGTATTCGATCTGTTGATCAGGTATTCCGGTGCGACGGCTGTCGCCGAAATAGGACCGGTGGCCTATTGTTTTGAGCGGTATTTCCGCATCGTGATGCTGTGGCTCGAAGATGCAGAGGTGCGCAAGGACGTGCCACCCGAGCTATTGG